>CAKPLV010000001.1 GCA_934167735.1 uncultured Clostridia bacterium
TACTCATTTCGTTAATACTCTTATTAACTTTTTCATCTTTTAATCTATTGTTTTCAAAATCTGATGTATTTTTTCCTAATACATTATAGATTTTTATCATTGAATCAAATGCTGAAAAGATTGCAGATAATGAATATAAGTGAACTCCTTCATACATTTCCCATAAGTCATAACTTACATGATAAATTCCTGTATTATCAATTAAATCTCTTGTATATTTTTTCAAAAATTCAATTGCTTTTTCACACATATGTAAATTGTTTTTCAAGAATTCTTCATTTTTAGTGTATTCATAATGGTTATAAACACCATATACTACACTTGCTGTTTCATCAATTTGATATCCCCAACATGGTGCTAATTTTCCATCTGTATAAAAACGTTGTTCCCACATTCCATTTTTGCTTTGTGTCATTTTACAAAAAGTACTATAAAACTTTTCAGCTTCTTTATTCATTTTTAATATGTCTAATGCTCTTGTTATAAAAACAGCATCTCTTGGCCAGCAATACGCATATCTTCCACATTGTGTTAAATTTTCGTCTATCTCTGGTGCAGCTATAATTCCACCTGTAGTTTCATTTGTTAACAATGGAAATAATAATATACTTCTTATATATATTGCTTGAATTTTTTCTTCATAGCTGTTTGATGGTTCTTTAAATTCAATACTATTATGTTCTTTAACATATTTTCTCCAATATGATTTAACATTTATATATTCTTTATTTAAGTCAATTTTTCTGATTCTTTCTATTTCATCTTCAACAGCTTGCATTGTTTTTTTGTTTTCATCAATATAAATACATATTTCTATTTCTTTTTTCTCACCTGGTTTTACAGTTCCTATATCATAACTTACACTTGAATCTTTTGACATTCCAATATAATCTTTATCTTGAATCATTCCAGATGAAATATTATTATTTGTTCCATTTATTTGATGGCTAAATACACTATATGTTTTTGAAAATGTTGCAACAGTAAAGTCATGAGCATATTGAATCATACCATTATTTATCTTCATTCCACCAACAAAATTATTTTGATCTGATAATAATTCTGAATGTATTAAGAAATTTATATTTAAATCAATATTTCCTTCATTTATGAATGTATATCTTTTTATTAATATATCTTCTTTCATTGATGCAAAATCAGTTTGTAATATTTTAAAATTGAAATATGTATTTGTTATTTCTGTATTTAGTATATTTGTATCTGTATCGTAATATTGAAGATATGTATTATTTATATCTTCATGTAAATATATCATTCCTGAATCATTTATTTTTACACCTGTATGAAAATAGTTTAAATATTGTCTATTATCTCTACTAGGATATGATAATCTTAACATTTCTCCTTTTCCAGAAAATGTTGCTAACATTTTTTGATTTCCTATTATAGCCTCATTCAAATATTTTTCCATTGTAATTCCTTTCTGTGGATATTTCTATCCTTCTATAATGCTTAAAATTTGTTTTTCTAGTTCTTTTATTTTTTCATTAATTCTAAACATATCTTCTTCTTTCAAATTGGTATCTTTTATGTCATCTCTAACATATTTATCCATATCCTTTATTTCATCTTGTAATTTATCTAATCTCTTCATTACTTCTTGTTTCATATTTTTAGTTTTCTTGATTTTGATTTTATTTACAATTTTTAGTTCATCACATAATTCATATGTTTCACCATATTCTGGTATTGAAACACCAATTCCTGTTTCTTCTAGTATTTTATTTCTTAATACTTCTTGTGATTCTTCTTCACCATGTACTAAAAAAATGTGTTTTGGTTTTGATATAAATGAATATACGAAATTCATTAGCCATTCTTGATCAGCATGACCTGAATATCCTTCTATATATTCAACTCTTGCATTTACTACAAATTCCTCACCAAAAATTGTAACTTTTTTTGCACCATTAACAATTGAATATCCAAGTGTTCCTGGAGCTTGATATCCAACAAATAATATTGTACTCTTTGGATTCCAAATATTATGTTTTAGATGATGTTTTATTCTACCAACATCACACATTCCACTTGCTGATATTATTATTGATGGTTCTCCACTTTCATTTAATGCTTTTGATTCTTCTGCTGTTTGTGTGAATTTTAATCCAGGGAAATCTAATGGATAATCTCCTTTTTCCATCTCTTCTTTTATTTCATCATCAAATAAGTCTGTATTTTGTCTAAATACTTCAGTTGCTGATATTGCAAGTGGACTATCAACATAAACTGGCACTTTCATTAATGTTTTGTATTTTCTTTCAAATTCTTTATCATCTTTGTGTTCTTCTTTTATTTTATTTAGTTCATATAAAATTTCTTGTGTTCTTCCAACTGCAAATGATGGTATTACAACCGTTCCACCATTATCTATTGTTTCAGATACTATATTCAAAAATAGTTCTGCTTTTTCATTATTTCTTACATGTAATCTACTACCATATGTTGATTCCATTACAAGATAATCACAATTGTCTATCATCGTTGGAGCTTGTAATAATGGAATATCATTATTTCCTAGGTCTCCTGTAAATACTGCTTTTGTTTGTTTTCCATCTTCTGTAGCCCAAATTTCAATTATACTTGAGCCTAACATATGTCCTGCATCATTAAATCTTACATAAATATTTGGATCAATTTCAATTATTTCATCATATTTAACAGGTTCAAATAATTCCAAACAATTTATTGCATCTTCTGCTGTATATAATGGTGGTAATACTTTTTCACCTTTTCTTTCTCTTTTCTTGTTTTTCCATTCTGATTCCATTTCTTGAATATGACCACTATCTGGTAACATTATTCCACACAAGTCACATGTAGCTTTATGTGCATATATTGGACCTTTAAATCCTTCATTATATAATTTTGGAATCCTTCCTGAATGATCTATGTGTGCATGTGTTAATAACATAAAATCTAATTCAGCTGGATTATAATCAAATGGTTTAAAATTTTCTAGTTCAAGTTCTGCTTTACCTTGAAACATACCACAATCTACTAAAAATCTTTTCCCTGCAGCTTCAACTAAAAAATTTGAACCTGTAACCATTTTGGTTGCACCTAAAAACGTTATCTTCATATGTATTCTCCTAATTAAAAATTTTTATTTTTTTATTTATTTTCATATTGTCTGTAAATTGAATTTCAAACTTTTCTTCTGAAATATTTTCATCAAATATTTGTGCATAATATTTATTATCTTGTTTTGTGATTTTATAATATAATTCTTCTAATCCTATTATTCTTGTTTCAAAAACATATTTTAAAATTTCAATTGGAACTTTGGTTAAAACTTTTTTCTCAACTGACTTTTTCAATATTACTTTTTCAAGTTTACTTTTTTTAATATCTATTTCTGTAAGGTCTTTTATATTTTTTTCTGTATTAAATGGAAGTAATAAGAAATATCTAAATTTGAATATATATTTTAATATTTCTTCTGAATTTTCTTCTTTTTTAATAAGTATTTCAAAACAATCTAAAAATAAATTAATATATTGAATATATACTTCTTCTATTTGTTCTTTAGAACTGTTGATTATTTCGTATAATTCTATTTTTTCAATTATATTATTTTTTTCCTTAATATAATTATTTGGATTCAAACAGTAATTACATTCTTCAATTGTATTTTTTAATTGTTCTTTTCTATCTAGTAATTGTTGTTTAAATACTTTTATACTAAATATTTTCTTTTCAATTGGAACATTTGCATTTCTTTTTTTGTATTCTTCAACTAACTTAATATCTTGACTTAATATTTGATCAATCTTTTTTATTTCTTTTGCAGAATCTTTTTTTATGCTTGATTTTTCAAGTACATATTGTTCTATATTATTAAATTCTTCTAATATTTTGTTTTGTTCATCAATTTTTTGGATTATTTCTTCTTTATATTTTTCATTTCTTGTTGCTTCATTTATTATTGCAATTTTATATATTAATTCAACTAATTGTTCACAAAGAATCTCTCCATATCTTGATTTTAGTTCTTGTTTTAAAATCTCAACATAATCTATTATTCCATCTGTATCTCTACACCAATTATTTAGAAAATCTTCATCAATTAATAATCTTAATGTTTGGTATATGAAATTTGAAGGAATACTTTCTATTTCTGTTTTTATTGTAGTCCAAGACCATCCATTAAAATCTCTTAAAACTTCTGTACGATCAATATTTTTCCCTGTGTTAATCAAATTCGTTAAAGCTTGTGTTAATATTCCATATCTATTATTAACTATTTTTTTTACATTTGATTTTTTCTCAATTGCGTATAAAATTTTTTCTTCTATTGGATATGTTATTATTTCATTTTGATCTATATAAAATTTATGTTTTTCAAGTTCTTTTTGAAGCTCTTGATCTGCGAGTTTTTGGCTTAGCTTTATTGTTTTTATTTGATTACATTTATTTTCAATATTTTTTAAAATTTCGTCTATATATTCTTTTTGAGTCATGTCTGTTACTTTTGCTTTTTTGTAATCTTTATATGATACTTCAACTTTATATAAAATTCCTTGGAGAAGATTTTTAGATTGTTCTTCAATATTTTTTTCTTCGAGAATTCTCTCAAGTTCTTCATTTCTATCTTGTTTCAAAAATTTTTCTAACATATCTTCTCCTTTCTTTAGTATATCTATCCTTCTTCTGTATTTTCAGGTTGTGTTCCCATCTTTAGTTCTGCAAGTTTTTCTTTTGACATTAATACTTGTCTTGGTTTACTTCCTTGATATCCTGAAATAACTCCTCTTTCTTCCATTTGGTCTATAATTCTTCCTGCCCTTGCATAACCAACTTTAAATCTTCTTTGTATAAATGATGTAGATGCTTGTCCTGTTTCAACAACAATATCTATTGCATCCATTAAGAATGGATCTGTATCATCATCCATTTCTGCTTCTTCAGCAATTTCTTTGTCTGTTTTATTACTTTTTTCAATTGATTCTAATATATCTTCACTATATGTTGCTTCACCATTTGATTTTATGAATGAAACAATTTTTTCAACTTCATCATCAGAAACAAATGCACCTTGTATTCTTGTAGGCTTTGGAGCTCCTGATGGATAAAATAACATATCACCTTTTCCTAGTAATTTTTCTGCTCCAACTTGATCTAATATTGTTCTTGAATCTATTTGTGATGAAACAGCAAATGCTATTCTTGAAGGTATATTTGCTTTTATTATTCCTGTAATTACATCAACAGATGGACGTTGTGTTGCAATTATTAAATGCATTCCTGCAGCTCTTGCCTTTTGTGCTAAACGACAAATTGAATCTTCTACTTCTTTTGCAGCAACCATCATTAAATCTGCAAGCTCATCTATTATTATTACTATTTGTGGTAATTTTCCAATACCATCTTCTTTTTCAACTAAGGCATTATATCCTTTTAAATCTCTTACACCTTTTTGTGCAAATAAATTATATCTGTTATCCATTTCTTGAACAGCCCATGCTAATGCTCCTGCTGCTTTTTTAGGATCTGTTACAACTGGTATTAATAAATGTGGAATTCCATTATATACTGATAATTCAACAACTTTTGGGTCTATCATTACTAATTTTACTTCACTTGGTTTTGCTTTATATATTATACTTGCAATTATTGTGTTTATACAAACACTCTTTCCTGAACCTGTTGCACCAGCAATTAAAGCATGTGGCATTTTTGCAATATCTGCTATTGCCATATTTCCTGCAACATCTTTTCCAAGTGCAACACTTAATTTTGATTTACTATCTTGGAAATCATCACTTTCAACAACATCTCTAAAGTGAACTGTTTCTTTTTCTGCATTTGGAACTTCTATTCCTACTGCTTGTTTTCCTGGAATTGGAGCTTCAATTCTTATTGTTTCTGCTGCTAAATTTAATGCTATATCATCAGCTAAATTTGCTATTTTACTTACTCTAACACCTTCTGCTGGTTTTAATTCATATCTTGTAATGGCTGGTCCAACTGAAACATTTTCTACTTTTGCTTGCACTCCAAAACTGTATAATGTTTTTTGTAATTTTGTTGCAATATCTGTTAATGCTTTAGCTCCACCCTTTAATGCTTTTGGACTACCTTTACTTAATAGTTCAACTGGTGGATATTCATAATGTTCATCTTCAACAGCTATTGCATGTTCTAATTGTAAAACCTCTTTTACTTTTTCTTCTTTTTTCTCTTCTTCTTGTTTGAATAAATTATTTTCTATAAAATCAGGTTGTACTTTTTTCTTTTCCATTCCTAATGGAACTATATCATCTTTATTGTGTTTAAATTTTTTTCTTCCTTTTGGTTCATCTTCTATTGTTCTACCATTTAGGTTGATTTTTATTTGCTCTTCTTCTTTTGGTTCTTCTTCTATCTCTAAATATGCTTTTCTATTTTCTTTAATATTATTTTCTTTAATTTTCTCTCTTTCTTTTTCACGTTCTTCTTGCATTGCAAGTTTTCTTTCATGTTTTTCTTTTCTATTGTTTACACCTGATTGTATCCAACTACTTACAATTCCTGATATATCAATTCCAAATGTTATTGCAAATAATATTAATGAAGCACCTATACTTAATATTATTGTTCCAACTTTCCCAAAAAGCTTAAATAATGGTACTGCAGCAATTGTTCCTAATGCACCACCACCAATATTATTTTCTCCAAGTTGATATGCATCTTTTACTATTTCAGATATATTTTGATTTATATTTATTGTATCATTATATATTTGATATACACTTAATATTACTGCTATAAATATTAATAATAAAGTATATTGAAAGATTTTTGATGATATATAATCATCATCATCTTTGCAAGCCATTTTTATCGCAACAGCAAATGATCCTATTGGTAAAACATATTTTATCATTCCAAACATTCCACCAAAAAAGTCACTTAAAGCTACTCCTACATATCCTGATTCTGTATATATTAATACTGTGATTAATATACTAAATATTATTGTTATTATTACTCCTAAATCTATTGATTTTTTTTTAGCTCTTTTTCCTTTATACTTTTTCTTTGCCATTTTCTACTTCCTTTCGATGTTTTTCCTTATTCCTAAAAAAAGAGGTAATTAGCTATACCTCTTTTTTCTTTTTTATTGAAGTTCTTTTTTACTGTTTTGAATTGTTTTGATTGTGTCTTCTAATGACATTTCCATTAGGTTTATAGCTTCTCCCATATTCTTTTCAAGTTTTGCTAATGTGTCAGTTAAAACACTTTCTGTTGAATCTAGCAAATTATTTGCATATTCTTTTGTTCCTTGTGATATTTCTCTTGACATTTCATTTGCAGTTTCTATTATTTCAGCTTTTTGCTCATATGCTTTTCTTGTGATTTCATGTTCATCTATCATTGCAATTATTCTGTTTTCTGCTTCTTTAACTATGCTATCAGCTTCCTTTTGAGCTTCAACTAATATTCTTTGTCTTTCTTCTTTTACCCATTTTGCTTGTTTTAACTCATCTGGTAGTTTTATTCTAATTTCTTTTATAATTTCAAGTAATTCGTCTTTATCTACCAATCCCTTATTGGTAAACGGCATTTTTTTACTATTTTCTAATATATCTTCTATTGTTTCTAATAATGTAAAAATTTCCATTGTTTAACCCCTTTCTAAATTAGGCTTTTTATTTAAAAATATTATTGTCGCTCTTCCATATTTTCTTTTATCATTAATTTCTATATCTATATTTTTTATTTCGTTTATTATTCTTTGTTCATCATCTGTTTCTAAAATGATTTGCCCATCTGTTTTTAGAATATTATATTCTATTATTTTATCTAATGATTTTTTTATATAATCTGTATCATATGGTGGATCCAAGTATATTATATCAAATTTTTGGTTTTTGATTTTTTCTAAACATTGTTCAAAATTCAAATTATATAAATAAACTTTATCACTCATATGTGTCTTTTCAATATTTTTCTTTATTATTTCTATAGCTTGTTTTGAATTATCACATAGAACTGCTTTTTCTGCCCCTCTGCTTAATAATTCTAAGCCTATAGCTCCACATCCTGCAAATAGGTCCAAAACTACTGTTCCTTCAATATCATTTTGGATAATATTGAATACTGATTCTTTGACTCTGTCTAATGTAGGTCTTGTGTTAAGTGAATCTAATGTATATAATTTTGTTCCTCTTGCCCTTCCACTAATTATTCTCATTTTTTTAGCCTTTCTTGTATACTAATATTTTATTCTTTTTTCTTAGAATGTCAAGACAATTAACAAAAATGTAATATACATTTAATATTTTTGTAATATTTGTAATACAACACAAAAACAGCATAATCTTTATTGACTATACTGTTTTGTTTTATATATCTTTATTTATATCTTTTATTAATTCTAATTGTGACATTAATAATGATTCCATTTTTGCTTTATATATGTCAAATTGTTTTTTTAAATCATCTATTTCTTTTTCTTTCATTTTGATTTGTTGATTTAAATCATCTAATGTTCTTCTTGAATTTTCTTTTGACTTACTAAGCATTTCATCTGCTTGTCTTTTTGCTTCATTTATTATTTGCTCTGATTGTTGTTTTGCAACATTTTTTACTTCTTCTGCTGTTGTTTGAGCCATTACTAACGTATTTTGTAATGTTGTTTCTATGTTTTTGTAATGATTCAAACTATTTGTTAATTCTTCAATCTTTGCGTTTTGTGTTGAAAGATCTTTATAGTTTTTTTCATAATCAACCAATATTTGATCTAAAAACTCGTCAACTTCTTCAACATTATAACCATTCATCATTTGTTTGTTAAATTTTTTATTTTCTATATCTAATGGTGTAATCATATTGGATAGCCTCCGTTCTTTTTTATAAACGTTCTTAGTTTATGCTATTGTTTTTTAGCCAAGAAACAGAAAGTTTACTCTTTATTTCTTCTCTAGCCATTTCATTTGTTATTTCATAGTTTGTTGGTGCTATTAAGAAAATTGAATTTGATATTTTTTGTATATGTCCATCTAATGCATATACTCCACCACTAATAAAGTCAACTATTCTTCTAGCAACATCTTTGTTTACATATTCTAAATTAACTATTACAGATTTTTTCTCTTTTAATAAACTACATATTTCTTCTGATTGTTCAAATGTAGTTGGTTGTGATATAACCATTTTTATAGATTGACTTTGAGCATTATTTATAGGTACAACTTTAGCCTTTTTTCCTCCAAAGAATTTTCTATCTTCTTCTTCATCATTTTCATATTCGGCTTTATCGTCATATTGATAAACATCCTCATCTTCCATTTCTTCTGTCTCTCCTTGGTCCATTCCGAATAGACCCCATACTTTGTCCATTATAGCTCCTGCCATTTTTTAACCTCCTAATATCTTACACTTTAGTATTCTCGTTTCGCATATAGTATCTATCTTTTTTTTATTTTTGTCAATAGTTTTTCAAAGTGTAATAAAAACTTAATATTTTTGTAACAGTTTTGTAACATTATGGATTAACCAAAATTTCATCATAATTGTTTATTTTCTTATACCCTTTTATACTTTTTTCATCATATCCTATTTCTTTTAATTCATCTGTTGAATAAGAAGATATTATTGAAAATTTATCTGATTTTCTTTCTATTTTTACTAATATTTTGGTTTGAACCCCTGCTTTATTTCTAACAACATAATTTAATCCATTTTCTTCTATTATAGCTTGATTAGGTACTTTTAATCCAGTTTTACTCCACCAAATAACATTAACATCTATTTTTCTGTGGTTTATAAGATTTTCATTCATTTCATTAATTTTAAATATTATTGTTCTTTTTCCACTTTGTTCATTTATATGCACAATCTTTGCATCTGTTTCCATTTTATCTGTTGTTCTTAATTTAACGGAATTTCCAACTTTTGCTTCCATTGCTTTATCTGAATCCATTACAATTGCTATATAACATTTAAAATTATCTATTACTTTTCCAGAATCAGTACTTGTTGATACAATTTGACCTGTTTTCAATTCTTTTTCTTCTAAAAATTCTTGTGTCATTTGGCTAAAATTATCCTCAGTAAATACATCTTCAAGTCCATCAACTCTATAGGACACAATTCCACTCATTGGTGCTTTTATATATTCTGATCCTTTTTTCAAATTATCTTCATATTTTTTTCTTTGTTGAATTAATTTTTTAATTTCGCTATTTTCAGTTGCTTCTCCAACAAAGTTAATTTTTTTACCAATTAGTGTGTCTATACTATTTTTATATTCAGTTATTTCTTGATAATTATTTAATTGTTTTAATCCTTCTATTTTTGATTCAATTTGATTTTCAATTGCTTTTATATCTGCAGATTGATTATTTCCTGTATCTTCTTCAAGCAATTTTTGAATTTGATAATCTATATCTTTTATTTTTCCTGCTGTTTCTTTCTCACTATTACTGTAATATCTGTATATTGAATCATCTTTTGCGACTTTTTGACCTTCTGTAGCTATTTGATAAATTCCATTTGTATTATTTGTTGATTCTGGAATTTCTTCATCTCTTATAATATATCCAGCTGTTGTTTCTTCAGCTGATATAGTTCCCTGTTTTACAATATAAGTATCTGTCGGATTAACAATCAATAAATATAATGCATATGCAATATATGATAAAATCGCAATTACCAATATTATCGCAATAGCCTTTTTGACCTTACCCAAACTTTTTCACTCCTAATCATTTGTCTATTTATTTACATTTTCTAAAATAATTTCAATGTTGTCTTTTTTATCTTTTTCTCCATCTAACCATATTGTCTGCTTATTTTTCTTAAACCATGTTATTTGTCTTTTTGCATATCTTCTTGTTTCCATTTTGATTTTTTCAATCATTTCTTCTTTTGTTACTTTATTTTCTATGTATTCAACTACTTCTTTATATCCCAATCCTTGCATAGCTGTTGGAAATTCTTTATATTTCTTTACTAAATTTTCAACTTCTTCTATCAATCCTTGGTCTATCATTATGTCTACTCTTCTATTGATTCTATCATATAGTTTTTCTCTTTCCATATTTATTGCAAATACTTTGTAGTCATATTTTACTTCTTGTCTTGACTCAAGCTCTTGTTGTGTTTTTGTTTTTCCTGTAGCTTTGTATATTTCTAATACTCTTATAATTCTTTTTTTGTCATTTCTACTTATTTTTTGCATTGCTTCTAAATCTATTTTTTTTGCTTCTTCATATAATTTATCTAGTCCTTCTTGTTCTGCAATGTTTTCAAGTTGATTTCTATATTGTTCATCTAGTTTTATGTCTTGATATTCAATTCCATATATTAAACTATCAACATATAAACCTGTACCACCAACAATTATTGGTGTTTTTCCTTTTTTTAATATTTCTTCAATTTTTTCTGTTGCATCTTTTTGAAATTCTGCAACACTATATCTTGTATCTGGTGAAACAAAATCCAATAAATAATGGGGTATTCCATCCATTTCTTCTACTGTTGGCTTGGCTGTACCAATATTCATATCTTTATAAATTTGCATAGAATCACTTGATATTATTTCTCCGTTTATTTTTTTTGCTAATTCAATTGATAATGCTGTTTTTCCAGATGCTGTTGGTCCACATATCACTATTACTTTTGGTTTGTCCATTTTTCTCCCTCTTTACATTTTTGCTGCAACATCTAAAATTCCTAATTGTATATTTTTTAAATACATTACTTCTATTACTGAAATTATAATAAATACAATTAGTAATTTAAACAATTTTTGAACAGCTTCTTTTTTACTTATTTCATCAAATTTAGTATTACTAAATACTTTTGCAATATATGGCATTAATACTATACCATTTATTGGTGTAAATACCATTACTAATATTTTGCTAACTTCGTGTCTTACTTCATCTGTTATATAATTCATTCCTCTAGCTGAAAGTGAAAATAAAATACTTGTAATTAGCCAACATACTAAAATTCCTGCTGCACAAAATATAACTCTTTCCATTCCTTCAAACGCTTCTAATCTATACCATGTAAATCCTACTAGCACTATAAATAATGCTATTACAACTATAATTATAAATGAAGTCATTTTTATTCTCCTATCTTTATTTTCTTGCAAATTTTCTTTCTATATCATATTTTGACATTTTTATTGCTGATGATTTTCCATTAGGACAATTAAATGGATTTGGCCATGACAATAATGTATCTAGTAAACGTTCTATATCTGATTGTGTTGTAAGTGTTTGCTCATTTTCTGCTACTTTATGTGCTACTGCTGAAAGGAATTTTTCTTCTACTTCTTTTTTTGCATTTCTTGATACTGAATTTATTTCTTCTAGTACTTCAATAAACATTTCTTTTGTTTCTAGTTCTAAGCACATTTCTGGTACTCCTGTTAATTTGATTGTGTTTTCTCCAAATTCTTCTACCATAAATCCTGCTTTTCTAAACATTTTCATATTGTCTTTTGCAATTTCCATTTGTTTTCTATTTAATGTTATTATGTCTGGTAATAACATTAATTGAGAATCTTTATTTTCATCATCATAATAGTTTTCTCTTATCTTGTCATATATTAATTTTTCTTTTGCAAGATTTTGATCTATTATGTACATTTCTTTGTCTATTTCTACAACAATGTAACTGTCAAATATCAAACCAATGTATTTATATGTAGGTTTTTGATATTCTTCTATATTGTCAAACATTGATATATTATTACCAAGTTCAGCAATATCATCTACTTCTGTTTTTTCTTCTTCTGGTTTTATTTCATTTTCTTCACTAACAGGTTTTGTACCAAATAATTTTAAATACATTTCTTCAAATTCTTTTGAGAATCCTGAATTTTCTTCTTTTTCTTCCTTCTGAATTGTATCCACACTATAATGTGTTTCTTCCTCTTGTACTTGTGGTTCTTCTTGTATTTGTGGTACAACAGGCTCAACCTTTGGCTCTATTACTGTTTTTACTATTTTCTCTAGTTCTGGCTCTATTACCGGTTTTACTATTTCCTCTTTCTTTGTTTCTATTATAGGTTCTTCAATTGTAGTTACTTCTTCTGGTTTTATTTGAATTGTGTCTTGTTCTTCAGGTATTTCATTTAAAATTACTTCTTCTTTTATTTCATGTTTTTCTTCTTGTACAATTTCTGCTTTTGGTTCTTCTATTATTTCATGATTTTTTTCTGTTTCTTCTAATTTTGCTTTTAATTCTGGTGATTCTTGTATTAATTTTTCTTTCATTTCTTGAAGTTTTTTTAGTACTTCTTGACTTTTTTGTATTTCAGGAATTGATGTGTCTATTTCTTCTACTTTTGCTACATTTTCAACATTTCCTGGTTCTACAACTTTTTCTACTGTTTCCACTTTTTCTACTTTGTTTACAGTAGGCATTGGCACACTTCTTGGTATTGAAGGTATTCCATTTAATTGTCTTGCTTTATATATTTGTTCAACTATTGTTTCTACTTTTTCTTTATTTTCGAAAAGTCTATTTTCTATTTTTTTAGGTTCTGTTGTACTTATTTCTGCTTGTTCTAGCGTATCTTTTATTGCATGATATACAGCTTTAAATACTCTATTTTCTTCTTCAAATCTAACTTCTAGTTTTGCTGGATGAACATTAACATCTACTTTACTTGGGTTCATTTCAAGATTTAATACTAAAAAGCTAAATTTACCCATTGGTATTATTCCTTTATATGCTCTTTCTGCTGCTGATGTTAATGACTTGTCTCTAACATATCTTTTATTTACAAAAAATATTTGACTAGATCTGTTTGAACGAGCTATGTCTGGTTTTCCAATTACTCCACAAACACGAATATCTTCATATTCGTAATTTACATCTATAACTGATTTTGCAATATCTTTTCCATATATACTATATATTACAGTTTTTAGATCTCCATTTCCATTTGTTTGAATTGCTATTTTTCCAGAATTAATTAATTTTATTGATATTTCTGGATGTACTAATGCTATTCTTGTTATAACATCTTCTATATATCCTGCTTCTGTATAATCTTTCTTTAGGAATTTGTATCTTACTGGTGTATTATAAAATAAATTGCTTACAGTTATTGATGTTCCAACTGGTGTTCCTACTTCTGTTTTTTCTAGTATTTTTCCACCTTCTACAACTACTTTATATCCATTTGTTTGTGTAGCCGTTTTTGAAATCATTTCAACTTTTGCTATTGAAGCAATACTTGCCAATGCTTCTCCTCTGAACCCCATTGATGTAACAGTGTTTAAGTCATCTGCTGATCTTATTTTACTTGTTGCATGTCTTTCAAATGCTATTTCTAAATCGTCTTCAGCAATTCCTTTTCCATTATCTGTTACTCTTATATATGAGATTCCTCCATTTTTTATTTCTACTGTTATATTTGTTGCTCCTGCATCAATTGAGTTTTCTACCATTTCTTTTATTACTGATGATGGTCTTTCTATAACTTCTCCTGCAGCTATTTTGTTTATTGTTAAATCATCTAATAATACTATGTTACCCATTTTTTTCATTCCTTCCTAAGTACAATTCAGTTTTTACTGCTTTTCTTATGCTATTTTATTACTCTTGTATTTTATCATTTATGTTTTTTATTATCAAGTATTTTTTCTATATTTTCAACTTAATAATCACTATTAAATAATAATTTTGTTACAATATTCATTTTTATTTTTTTCATTGTAACACAAGAAATTTTTTTCGTATATATTTTTGTAACATTTTTTTCCATAAACCATATTATATATTATCAAAAGAAAAATTACAGAGTTTAAATTTTCTTAATTGAAAGGGGGGTTTTATATGCCAGAAAATAGAGGTTGTGGTGGATTCGGTTTCGGTGATGACTGTTGCTGGATAATCATTCTTATACTTTTAATCTGTTGCTGTTGTGGTGGTAACAGAGGAGGATGTTGCTAATCCTATAGACATATAAAGAAGGCTCCCTTTCGAGAGTCTTCTTTTTTACATTTTGTATTGTATTTTTTCTATTTTTATATTACAATATTGATGAGGTGTTTTAATATGAAAAAGAAAATATGTTTAACAATATTTTTGTTAATTATTTTAATGGCAAATAGTGTTTTTGCTGTTTCAACAACAATGCAAATTGTTGAAGACAATGTCTGTACAATAAATTTAACAGATTCATCTAGTCTTGAAAAGAAATTAATTAGTTATGATTTAACTAAACATCAAGTAACTTTACAATTAAAAGTAAAAAATGATTCAAAAGTTATTATTCCATCTGGAGAGTTAATGTTAGTTATTGATAGTTCTCAAAGTATGGATACAGTTGTTTCTGGAACGACAACAAGAAAAGATTTAGTATTAAATTCAGCTAACAAATTAGTTGAAAGTTTACTAACAGCAAATAGTTCAACATTAAAAATTGGTGTTGTAACATTTTCAACAAGTGCCGAGAAAGATCCAAATACAGGTGCTTTAATTACAGGAACAGAAGCAGATGCTCAAAAAGTTTGTAATTTAACAAATAACTTGTCACAATTAAAAACTAGTATTTCAGGAATCCAAGGTGTTGGACAATATACTGACCTAGATTCTGGTTTACAATTAGCTAAAAAATCATTTTCATCTGAGAACAATAATAAATACATGATTGTATTAACAGATGGGTTACCAAACATAGCTGTTGGTTATAATGATTTAGTTTCATACCAAGGTTTAACAAATATAATTAATCAAACAAAATCAACATTAACTTCTTTTGGAAATACAAAAATTATAACAATGTTAACTGGTATTGATAATGAAGAAGCAACATTTAGACAAGAAGGAACTCAAATATATACATATGGTGATGTTATAAAAGCTGTTTTTGGAACAGTCGAAAATCCAACAGTTGGTAAATTCTATAATGTAAAAGATACTGATATAGAAAATACAATAACAAATTCAATTTATAGAGATCTACTACCAATTGCAAAAACTTTAAAAAATATAAAAGTTGTAGATTACTTCCCTCAATATATTGTTGATAATTTTGAAATGACATATGTTGATGGAATAGATACTTCAAATGTTTCTGCACAAATAGATACAACAACAAATAGTATTACTTGGAATATTGCAGAACTAGCACCAGATGAAACTGCAACTATCCAATATAATTTAAAATTAAAAGATGAATTTAGTGAAGAAATTATTGATAAGATATTAGACACAAACGAAAAAGTTGATGTAACTTATGATGATTATGATGGTAATAAACAAAATAAAACTTCAGATGTTACTCCAAAAATTAAATTAATTAAAGATGAAGAACCAGTTGTTCCTAAAGATGACACTGTTGCACCAGAACCATTACCAAAAGCAGGATCTGCATTTGTTGCAATCGGAGCATTTATATTACTTACAGGTTCAGCTATATTCTTCGGATATAATTCCAAAAAAATAAAATAAAAAAATGGACTTTTATGGTCCATTTTTTATTTTCTATCTAATGCATCTAAATTATCAAGTGCCTTACCTGTTCCTAATGCAACACATGATACAGCATCATTTGCAATCATAACATTTATTCCTGTTTTTTCTTGTAATAGTTTATCTAATCCATCTACTAAGCATCCTCCACCAGTCATATAAATACCTTTGTCACTTATGTCTGCGGCAAGTTCTGGTGGTGTTTTTTCTAATACTGAATGTACAGCATCAACAATCATCATTGCTGGCTCAATAAGAGCTTCTAGCATTTCACTTGAATATACTGTTATTGTTCTTGGTAATCCAGTAGTTAAATCTCTACCTCTAATCTCCATTTCTGTATCTTGGATTTTAGGATATACACATCCAATATTAATTTTTAAATCTTCTGCTGTTCTTTCTCCAATCATTATATTATGTTTTTTCTTAATATATTTAACAATATATTCATCAAATTTATCTCCTGCTATTTTTAGAGATGTACTTTCAACAGATCCTCCTAGAGAAATAACTGCTATATCTGTTGTTCCTCCTCCAATATCTACAACCATATTTCCACAAGGTTTAGCTATATCTATTCCTGCTCCTATTGCTGCTGCAATTGGTTCTTCTATTAAAAATACTTTTCTAGCTCCTGCTTGTGTTGCTGCATCTATTACTGCTTTTTTTTCAACTTCTGTAACTCTTGACGGTATACAAATCATTGTCCTTGGTGAAAATAATGTTTTTCCATTTATCTTGTTTATGAAATATTTTAGCATTTTTTCTGTTACTGTATAATCTGATATTACTCCATCTCTTAATGGTCTTGTAGCAACTATGTTTCCAGGAGTTCTTCCTAACATACGTCTAGCTTCTTGTCCAACTGCTAAAACTTCTTTTGTATTACTATCTACTGCAACTACAGATGGTTCTCTTAAAACAACACCTTTACCTTTTATATATGCAATTACAGTAGCTGTTCCTAAGTCTATACCTATATCTTGACCTAAATTAAACATATTTTCCCATCTTTCTTTTTTAGATTTAGATTTTATGGATTTATCTATAAACCATTATTTCTTTAAATTCATTACTATTACTCCTGCGATTACCATTAATGCACCACCAACAGTATATGCAGAAAATTGTTCTTTTAAAAATATAATTGATGCAATTACTATACATGTTTGAGCTATACCATTACAAATTGGTGATATATAACTTACATTATCAAACATCATAACTATTCTTGTAAATAACAAAAAGCTAATTATGTAACAAACAAATCCTAATGCACTAACTAAGCTCATACTAAAACCAAATTCGCCTGAGCCAAATGTTATTTTCCCTGCATTTCCACCTTTTTTCATTAATATTAATCCTGCTGAAGTTAATATTACATATACTACTATTAATAAAATTCTCATTATATCTTTTCTCCTTATCTCCATTTTTATTCCTTTCTTATGAATTTTAATCATTTTCTGTTTCGCTTACAATATATACTGGTCTTTTCTTAACTTCTAAATATGTTTTTGATAAATATTGTCCTATTATTCCCATTGAAAATAATTGAATACCACTTACAAAAACAATTATACATACAAGTGATGGCCAACCAGATGTTGGATCACCATATATTAAAGTTCTTACAATAATAAATATTATTGCTAAAAATGCTACTCCACAAAATAATAATCCAAGTAATGATGCAATATATAATGGAACTGTTGAAAATGCAGTAATTCCTTCAAGTGCATATTTGAATAATTTCCAAAATGACCATTTAGTTTCTCCTGCTACTCTTTGAACATTTTCATATTCAAGCCATTTGGTTTTAAATCCAACAAAACTAAATAATCCTTTTGAATATCTATTATATTCTTTTAATGAGATGATACTGTTAGCTACTTTTCTTGTCATAAGCCTATAATCTCTTGCTCCATCAACCATTTGAACATCTGACATTTTGTTTATTATTTTATAAAACATTCTTGCAAAAAAACTTCTGATTGGTGGTTCACCTTTTCTTGAAACTCTTCTAGTTCCAACTTGCTCATAATCTTCTGTTACTAATATATCATACATTTTTTTAAGCATTGCAGGTGGATCTTGTAAATCAGCATCCATAAATGTTACATAATCACCTTTTGATGCTTCAAGTCCTGCAAGTATTGCCGCTTCTTTTCCAAAGTTTCTTGAAAATGAAACATATCTTACTTTATCATCATTTTTTCTAAGTTCTTTTATTTCATCTAATGTTTTATCTTTTGAACCATCATCTATAAATATGTATTCGAAATCAACTATTCCATTAAAATCTTCTTCTCTAACTCTTTCCATTTCTTTATAGAAAAATGGTAATGCTTTTTCCTCATTATAACAAGGAACGATTACAGAAATTTTTTTCATTTTATTGCTCCTTCATTTGGTTCTGAATATATCTCCAAGAATCTTTACACATATCTTCTAATGTTTTTGTAGCTGTCCATCCAAGTTCTTCTTTTGCTTTTGTTGGATCAGAATAACATGTTGCTATATCTCCTGCTCTACGTGGTGCAATTTTATATTTAACAGTTTTACCTGTTGCTTTTTCAAATGCTTTTACCATGTCTAAAACACTATATCCTACACCTGTTCCTAGATTATATATAAATATGCCTTTTCCTTCTTTTTCAAGTTTTTCAAGTGCTCTCAAATGTCCTACTGCTAAGTCAACAACATGAATATAATCTCTTACTCCTGTTCCATCTGGAGTATTATAATCATTTCCGAATACAGATAATTGTTCTAATTGTCCAGATGCAACTCTTACTATATATGGCATTAAATTATTTGGAATTCCTTGAGGTTCTTCTCCAATTATTCCACTTTCATGTGCACCAACTGGATTGAAATATCTTAATATAGCTATGTCCCAACTATTATCTGATTTATATAAATCTTGTAAGATTTGCTCTATAAATAATTTTGTTGTTCCATACGGATTTGTTGTTCCACCTGTTTTACAATCTTCTGTTATAGGAATTCTTTCTGGATCTCCATAAACTGTTGCAGATGAACTGAATATAAATTTCTTTACTCCAAATTTCTTCATTGTTTCTAATAAAACTAATGCTCCAGATATATTATTATCATAATATTCTAATGGCTTTTGAACAGATTCTCCAACAGCTTTAAAACCTGCAAAATTTAATACTGCTTCAATTTTGTTTTCTTCAAAAACTTTTTCTAAAGCTTCTCTATCCAAATAGTTTATTTCGTAAAATTTAAAATCTTTTTTTGTTATTTCTTTTATTTTATCTAAAACTTCTTTTTTGCTATTTGAGAAGTTGTCTATAATAACAACCTCTCTTCCAGCATTTAATAATTCTATTACTGTGTGACTTCCTATATATCCAGCTCCACCTGGTACTAATATTGCCATAAGAATTCCTCCTTTATTAATCTCTAAAATATTTTTTATAACATATATCTATATCAACAAATTCGCTTGGTACTCCTGGTACAGATCCTTTTGATGTATATTGCCAAATTGTATAATCCCCTTTATAACTTGATGGATTATTTATTGGATCATCTGTACGAGTATAATGTGCAAGCCAAACATCACAATCTTTTAATTGACTCATATCTATTTGATTTTCTAACCAATCTTTATTTGCATATAACATGGCTTTTTTACCATCTTGTCTTATTCTTTCAATAAATGCTCTTATTATTGCAGTTCTATCTGCAACTGATAATGAGTCTGCTCTACCTCCTGATTGTTCAACATCTATTGCTATTGGATATGTTAATTTATCTCCATATCCATAATCATTTACAAGTTTTAACATAAATTCTGCTTCTTCTATGGCTTCTGGAATTGTAATTGCTTGTGAATATACATATACACCAACTTCAAGTCCATTTGCTAATGCATTTTTTATATTGTTCATATATGTTCTATCTACATTCAAACTTCCTGTTCCATAACCTCTAAATGCTGCTCTTATCATTGTAAATTGTATTCCAGATTTTTTTACTTTTCCCCAATCAATTGAGCCATTGTGTACAGATACATCTATACCTATATCATATTTATTATATATTACAATTTTTCTGGTTTCAGAATACAATATTTCACCTTCTCTTGAAACAACTTCAAATTTTAAATCTGCTTTTCCATCTTCAAATTTTGAAATATCTATTTCTGCTTCAAATCCAGGTGTTGGATTTTTTTCTTTTCCACCAAATCCTTTTATTGCATTTATTACATCTTGTCTTTCTGTTCTAATTAAATCTAAAACATCTTGTTTTTGATTATTTATGTAAAAATTTAATGTTGCTTGCTCATCTGTTGTCATTACCCATCCTGCAATATTTAATTTTGCCTTAGATTGTCCCATTATAAGTGGCATATCTATATATGCATCTGCATTATATCTGTTAACATTTATTATTCTTTTATTACTTGCAATTATATCACCTGTTCTAGAAACAATATCTACTCTAATTGTATGTTCTCCATCTTTTAAATCTGTTATATCAATAGTATATGAGAACCCTGGTTTTTTATTTTGTTCTGCTGTTCCAAATCCTTTTATTGCATTTATTACATCTTGTCTTTCTGCTCTTTCTTCTGAAATTGCCTTTGTTTCATTTCCATCTACATAAATTTTTATTTGTGCTTCTGTGTCATCTGTCATAAGCCAACCATCTACATTAGTTGTTTTTCCTTCTACTTCTTGTAATTTCATTTCTGATGGTGTTTCAACACATACATTAGCTTTATATTTTTCTATTATTATATTTCTTTGTTCTGATACAATTATATCTCCGTTTTTTGCTCTAACTTCAACTAATATTACATGTGTACCTTCACCTATTTTTATTGTATTTAATTCTGCTGAAAATCCTGGTTTTGGGTTTTGAATAGCAGTTCCACATTCTTTTATTCCATTTAAAACATCTTGTCTTTCATGTCTTTGTATCTCTACTATTTCTTGTTCTTTACCATCTATATAGAATTTTATGTCTGTTTCACTCTCTGTAGTCATTATCCATCCATCAATATTAATTATTGGTTTTACAACTCCTAATACTTTAGGATTTTCTATATACATTTGTCCATTATATTTTTGTAAATTTATTGTACTAACTCCTGATGATAATAGCTCTCCTGTTGCTGATTCAACATTTATTTTTATTATATGTTTTCCATCATTAAATTTTGATAAATCAATATTTAATGAGAATCCTGGTGTTGGATTTTGTTCAACATTTCCATAATCTTTTATTGCATTTAGAACATCTTGTCTTTCATGTCTTTGGATTTCTCCAACATTTTGTTCTTTACCATCAACATATATTTTTATTTTTGATTCAGTATCTGTTGTCATTACCCAACCACCTATAAATAAGTTTGTTCCTAAAATGTTATTTTCTCTAATAGTACTTGGTGTTTCAATACAACTTTGTGCAACATATTTTTTTAAGTTTATTGCTAATGTGTTTGTAACTAGTATTTCTCCATTTTTAGATTCAACATTTACTTTTATTGTATGTTTTCCATCATTTATTTCGGCTAAATCAATTTTTAATGAAAAACCTGGCATTGGATTTTGTTCTGCTGTTCCGAATCCTTTTATTGCATTTATTACATCTTGTCTTTCAAATCTTTGTGTTTCTGCAATTTTCTGTTCTTTACCATCTATATATACTTTTAGTTCTGAATTAATATCATTAGTCATTAACCAACCATCTATTGAAATCTTATCACCTAATATTGTATTTTCAATTCTATTATTTAAAGATTCTACATACATGTCTGCTTTATATCCTATAATATTAATTGTTCGAATATCTGTATCTAGTACATCTCCAGCTTGAGATTTTATTTCAGTTTTTATTGTATGTTCTCCACTTTTTAAAGAACTTATATCTAATTTAGCACTATATCCTGGATTAGGATTCTGCTCAGATGAGCCGAATCCTTTTATTGCATTTATTACGTCTTGTCTTTCATATCTTTGTATTTCTTTTATTTCTTGTTCTTTATTGTCTATTGATATTTTTAATTGTGCATTTTTATCATTTGACATATACCATCCATCTATTGTAACTTCATCTCTTGTTGTTACTATATTTTCTATGTATGTTTGTGCATTGTATATGTTTTTTATATTAATTGTTCTTATGTTATATGTTAATTTTTTTCCTGACTGTGATTCAATTTCTACTTTTAGAATATGTTGACCTAATTTTATTTTAGATGTGTCTACTTCTGCTGAAAATCCTGGCATTGGATTTTCTTCAATTGTTCCATATCCTTTTATAGCATTTATTACATCTTGTCTTTCATATCTTTCAAGATTAGAAATTTCTTGTTCTATATCATCTATATATATTTTTATGTTTGCTTGAGGATCATTTGACATATACCATCCATTAATTTCTAATTTTTCTGTCGCATCTGTTATTCCTATTTCTGATGGATTTTCTATATATGTTTGAGCTATATAATCTTCTTGTTCATTAGCAATTGCCTTTATTGATTTTATATTTATTAAAATCAGCATTGCTAATACAACAGTAAAAAGTATTTTAATTTTTTTCATATACACAACCTCCTATATTTTTATACAGTTATATTATAACATAAATTATAATAATTTTCTATATAATATTTTGCCTATAAGAGGCTCTTTATTTTAGTTCTGTTTTTGTTAAATCAAGTGCGGCTCTAATGACTTTGTCCATATCATAGTATTTATAATTTCCAAGTCTTCCACCAAAAATAACATTTTTTTCTTGATCTGCCAATTCTTTATATTTTTCAAATAATGTGTTATTTTTTTCATCATTTACAGGATAATATGCTTCATCACCTTTTTTCCAATCCATTGGATATTCTTTAGTAACTACTGTTCCTTTACATTTATTAAACTCAAAGTGTTTATGTTCAATAATACGTGTGTATTTTTCATTATGACTTGTATAATTTACAACAGCATTTCCTTGATAATCATCTATATCTTCATATATTTCATTATCAAATTTTAATGAACGCCATTCAAGATTTCCATATTTATAATCAAAATATTCATCTATCATTCCTGTATATAATATTTTGTCTGCTAATTCATTATATTTTTCTTTATTTTTTAAGTAATCTACTCCTACTTCTACATCTGCATTTTCTAGCATTTTTTCAATTATTATGTTATATCCACCTTCTGGAATTCCTTGATATCTATCATTAAAATAATTATTGTCATATATGAATCTTACAGGTAATCTTTTTATTATAAATGCTGGTAATTCTTTGCAATCTCTTCCCCATTGTTTTTCAGTATATTCTTTTACAAGTTTTAAATAAATATCTTTTCCTACAAGTGATATTGCTTGTTCTTCAAGATTTTTTGGTTCTTTTATATCATATTCATTTTTTTGTTTTTCTATTATTTCTTTGGCTTGTGCTGGTGTTGCAATTCCCCATAATTTTGAGAATGTATTCATATTAAATGGAAGATTATATATCTCTCCTTTGTAATTTGCTATTGGTGAATTAATATAATTGTTAAATTCAACAAATTGATTTACATATTGCCATATTTCTTTGTCACTTGTATGGAATATATGTGCACCATATTTATGAACATTTATACCATTAATTTTTTCACAATATATATTTCCACCTATGTGATTTCTTCTATCTATTACTAGACATTTCTTTCCTTTTTTATTTGCTTCATATGCAAATGTTGCTCCAAATAATCCTGCTCCAACTATTAAATAATCATATTTTTTCATAACAAACTCTCTCCTTTATTCTTCATTTTCCTTTGGCATTGCAAATTCTATTTTTGGATTAAAAAATATTCCAGCAAAAAATCCTTTTGTTAATGCACCTATTCTTTTTAGTTTTGCATCTTTTGAGTGAAATAATACTCTAAATATCCACATTATATATATTAATGGATATTTTATTACTTCTATTGCTCCAAGTCTTTTACTTATGTAAAATGTATTTCTAAAGTTATAATAACATCTATTTACTCTTTCTTTTGGTATTGTAACTATATCTGCTGTAACATTTTCTTTCATTTTGTGTATTACAACACTATCTAGATCTAGGTATCCTTTTTTTACTTTTCCAAGTCTTATTGTATATTCCCAGTCATCACCATAAATGAAGAATTGTGTTATAGGAAGTCCAACTTTTTTTGCAACTTCAAGATTTATATAACATGAAACAAAAGAACTTCTTTCTATATTGATTAATCTATCATCTATTTTTTCGTATTCATCAAGCCAATTTGGATTGATGATTTGAACATTCATCTTACATATACTTTTGTTGTCTTTCCATTTTACTAAACTTCCTAAAAAAGAAAAGTCATTATTTAATATTTTAGTTTTGTTTACTAATGATTCTAAAGCAGTAGGTGTTGGAATTGTATCATCATCCATTACCCAACAATAATCATAGTTTCTTTCTATTGCTTGTCTAATTCCAAAATTAAATCCTCCTGCTCCTCCTAAGTTTGCACCTGTATTCATATATTTTAATTTATCACTAACATATTTTTTCACAACTTCTTCTGTTCCATCAGTACTTGCATTATCTATTATTAATATATCTAGATTTTCATAACTTTGATTAAGCAAAGCTTTTATATTTTCTTCTAATAGTTCTTTTCTATTATAAGTAACTACAACTGCAACAATTTTATTCATTACATTGCCCCTCCTTTTTCTTATTATTTATTATTTCTTTTATATTTTTTATATTATTCATAATAAATTCATCTTTTAAAATTATAAGCATTGTACCATATATTATAATTCCTATTGCAACTAAAATCATTGTATTTAATATTGTTGCTGTTAATTTTGTTGATATCAAATATACTATAATTCCCATTGTGATACTGCTTATCCAATATTTCCAAGAATTTTCTGTTATTTCTTTTACCTTCATTTCTTTTTTCAAGAAATGTACTTGCACAACAAGTACTAGAAATTCAGAAATTACAGAAGCAATGGCAGCACCAGATGCTTTAAATAGTCTTATTAAAATTATATTTAAAATCAAGTTACTTATTGCACCTACTGTTACTGAAATTGTATATGCTTCATTTCTTCCAGTTGGAATTAAATATTGCATACCTGTTACATTGCTTAACCCTATAAATATTAATATTGGACTTATTGTTATCATTAGTGGAACAACTTCATCATATCCTGTACCATAAAACCATGGTACAACACTTGAGGCAACTGCCATTGTTCCAAACATTATAGGTAACCCTATGAGCCAAACAAACTTAAATGATAATTTAATATAATCATTTATTTTTTCTTTTGCCTCATTTGCATATATATTAGATATTCTTGAAGTCATTACAGTTCCAAATGCTGTAACAACCAATAATAATGTTTTTATTATTTTTTGAGCTTGTTCATAATATCCAACTTGCTTCATGTCCCCTAAAATTGCACCAATCATTGTTTTGTCTAATACAACATATATTTGTGTAGCAATTTGTGGAACAAATAATACAATCATAGCTTTTATATGTTTTTTTAATTCTATTTTTTCTACTTTTTCTATATATTTGGGCATATAAAACCATAAAGATAGGTTTCCAAGTAGGTTTGAGATTGTATATATTGCTATATATATTGTTAAGTGTTCTGGTGATTTTACAAATATAAATATTGATATTATACTTATTGTTTTAATAACCAAATTTCTTAATACTGTTTTTTTAAATTCTTCCAATCCTTGAAAATACCATGTGATATCAAACATTGTAGAAAACATTTCTATCAAAAGAATTTTATAATATAATGTATTTTCTCCTCTTAGACAAAATGTCATATAATAAGTAACCATTGATATAGTCAATGTAATTGCTCTTATAATTACAATTTCTAAAAAGACTTTGCTTTGTTTTTTCTTATCATTTTGAACATATGCAATTTCTCTTTGTCCATACATTGCAGCTCCAAGTGAACCAAATAATACAAAGTATGTTACTATTGAATATGTATATCCATATGTACCTATTGCTTCTGCTCCTAGAACTCTTGAAACATATGGTGCAGTAATTAGTGGAGTTACTACTAATAATAACTGATAAATCAAATTATATATGTAATTTTTTGCTATGCTTTTCTTTTTCACTTTTGTCTCCTATCTAACTAATATTTTTTGTATTGTTCTAACAAAACGTTGTGGAAAAACTTTTTGTTCTGTATTATATACAGGCATCTCCTTTATTTTTAAATTATTATTTTTTTCTAGCCATACTCTAAATAGTCTTTCAGATAAAAAGCCATATATTCTCTTATCATAGTCTGAATAATTTGTTATATCAACTCTGTTTTCAAGTTCAAATAATCATTTATAATAGTCATTAAATATTTCTTTTTTAGATATAAACATATTATATAAATATAATTTTCTACCATTTGCAACTTTATCAAAAGCTTCTAAATATTCTGGATATTTTTCAAATATAATTTCTCTACATTTATCCAAATCTTCACCATGATGAAACTTCGCATATGCTCCTTTTACTGAATATTTTACTATTCTTTCTGTTTCCGGAACAATAATATCATATTCATTTAAGATATTTTTAATATCTTTTTCATCTAATATATCTTTAATTGAATTTGTATTTTTGTTTTTGAAAAAATATCTTCTATAATGTGTTAGACCTGTTATATCTGATTTATCATTTTTCCAAATCCAATATGCAGCTGTTAGTTCACAAAAATTTGGATTTTTAGTTGAAATATTTTCTTCTGTATTATCTCTTATTTCTGTAAATTTTTCTTTTGTTCCTACTTGTATTGGTTTATAAATTTTGTTTTCTGGAAATGTTGCTGGTTTATGTGATACAACATATATTGTTACATTTTCATTTTTTTCTTGTTTTTCTTTCATTTTATCCTCATATAATTTTATATATTCTTTAAATTTTAACTCTTTATCATAATGTTTAGAACTTTCTAAACATTCTCTAGTTTTCTTTGGCTTTCCTTTTAATTGTTTAACAATTTTTTCTACTGAATCTACATCACCTTGTTCTACTACATATCCCCATTCTTTGTCAACACTCTCAACACTTCCACCTGTTTTATATGTAATAATTGGTGTTCCACAAGCAATTGATTCTAAATTAGTTGTTGGAAAGTTTTCTTCATATGTAGGATTAAAAAATACATCTGCTGTTGTATATAATTCAGCTAATTGTTCTATACTCTCTGTTCTTGGAATTGAGATTATATTTTGTGGTATATTTTTTTGTTGAGATTTTTTTAATCCTACTAGAACAATTTGATAATTTTCATCTATTTTTTTAGATAATCTTATAAAAGATTCTAATCCTTTTCTTTTTTCCCATACACTTGCAACTCCAAGAATTATAAATTTATTTTCTAAATTATATTTTTTTCTAAAGTCTCCTTGTGTTGGTTTAAATTTTTCTAAGTTAATTCCATTATTTATAACTACTACTTTTTTGTCTTTTAAATATGATTGTTTTACTAAATCTGCAAGCCATTGTGATGGTGTAACAAGTGTAAGATCTTTAATATTATTAAATAATTCTTTTTTCTTTTCATAATTTTTCTTTGAATTATCAAATATTAGGCTTGGTGGATATGTGGTTTTTTGAGGACAATGTTCACATCCTGTTTTCCATTTATCACATTTTGCATAATCAAAATATGTGCAGTGTCCTGTAATTGCCCAACAATTATGCATTGTATATATTACTGGTTTATTTATTTTCGCTAAATATTTTAGTAATACTTCAATATTTATATAATATCCTAGTAAACTATGTAATTGTATTATATCTGGGTCATATTCATCAATCTTTTTTATTAGTCTATGTGTTGCCCATGTTGATAGAAATGCACTATTATCAAATATCATTGATATCCCTATATGAAATAAATTATTAATTTTTCCACATATTTTAATTGTTTTAACACCTTCTGGTGCACCTCTTCTACCATAGGCAATGACACAGTCATTGCCCTCTTTTTCTAATACATTATATAAATCTACTGCTATTTTTCCAGTACTACAATTTCCACATACTGCATTTATTTGTAAAACTTTCATTATTATTTCCTTTCAGCTTGTTTTGATTTTATTTTTTCAATTATCATTGTACATAGATATCCAAAGTGTATCAATAATGCCAAATTTACAGCTATATATGATGATATTACATATCTATCAATTAATGCTCCTAATACTGCATTCATTAATACATTTAAAAATGCATATCCATATAATATTGTTAATAATTCATATATTCTAAGTTTTTTGTTTTCATATTTTTTTATTTTTAAAACAATAAATTTTATAAATGCTGCTAATGCTAATATTGGTGAAGCTAATAAAAATAGTTTAAATGTATATATTGTTATTAAAAATAATCTTGTCATATACATATTTACAAATTTTATTTGTCTATTAACACCAACATAATTTTCTATATAACTATAATAATGTTCAGGAACTCCTAAATCATTGATCATATCTCTATAAGTATTGTATCCTATGAAACTATTTTCATAAGTATCTGCCCATGTTAATTCATGTGTTGCAACTGCAGAAGCATCTACTGTTTGTGCTTTGAATAATCCTATTGTTGTAAAATAATTGCATACATAACCTTTTATAATTGAATTTGGATCTTCCAAAAATGCTGACATTTCAAATTTAAGTGCTTCAGCAACAGATACTGCTTCTTCTTTTGAATATAATACTTTTATTTTTGTATTATTTGCACATTCATATAATGCATAATTTTTATATTGTTTTGATTTTCCATCTATTATTTCATTTATTTTGTCTTTATCCTCTTGAGATATTTTTTCATTTGCAGTTATTTTTTCTTTTGTGTATTCTTCTTTATCTTCTATATAATGATATTCTGTCATTCCTGCAAGAATTTGACCACTTAAAAATCCTGAAGAAGTTCTTCCTTGTTCAATTACAACATTATAATGTACTAATGTAAAATTCCACAATTTAATACTTGCTAATAATGTTATTCCACATACTACTAAAGATACTGCTCTTTGTAAAACATTTTTCCAGTTCCAGTTCTTTATGTAACTTAAAATTATACTTATAATTACTGGTGCAAGTATTGTTAATACATATGGTTGTTTTAAATGCCACATAAATGCCATTGAACATCCAAAGTATAATGTATATATTATATATTTTATTTTACTTGTCTCAAAATTACATTCAATCCATTTCCATGCAAAATATGATGCAACTATACATGCTGTCATAGAAACAAATTCTGTTAATATTACATGATAATATCCAAAAATCATTGGGTTTAATATTATTAAAAACACAGCTAAAATTACTAATGCTATTTTTAAGAATTTATTAAATTTGAATTCTTCATCCATTTCTTTTAATATTTCATATGTAACTCCCAATACTGCTACATATGCTATAGACATCCCTATTTGTAATGATATTACATTTTCTCCACAAATTACGGTCAAAATGTGGATAATCATTGGAAATACTATTCCTCTGGCAACATCCCAATTTTGAAATGATGCTCTATCTCCTATTAAGTTTGACAACCATGTATAGTGTGAAGAATCAACACATATAACAATGTTATAACTAAAAAATATTATTGTTAATATAACTAATGCTGTGATACTTAATATTTTTTTTACTTTTTCTTTTCTCATGTTATTCTCCTTTTAATTTACCTTTTATTTTTTTAGCAATTCTCCATATTTTTGAACTTCTTAATCTTTCATATTTATAAACAACATGTCCATATGTATTTGTATATATTTCATATTGATATGCTGTATTTTGTTTTTGATAATCTATTAATCCATATATATTTGCTGGTTCTTCATTTTTATGTTCTACTGATTTATATATATCATAATATTGTTTTTGCATTTCTTCTACTGATTTGAATTTATAATTTGCAAAATTGCTTTTTATTTTGTTATATTCTTTTGTATTTTTTGATATTTCAGAAATTCTTTTTAATATATCTTCTTCTTTTGTGTTTAAATCAATTGTCCATCCTAAATTTCCAGCTTTTATTCTTTCAGCAATTGCTCCTATATTAAATGAAAGTACTGGTATATTTGCCATAAATGCTTCTGTTAATGTATATGAATATGTTTCTGGTACTGTTGATAATATACATACAAGATCAATTTCATTTTTAACAAGCAATTCTGGTAATTCTTCTCTATTATATTGTCCATGATAAAAATAGTTTGAGTGATTTTGTTTTAAATAATTGTCATCTGCTTTTCCAAATAAGTGTAATTCTATTTCACTATTTGTATTTTTAGCAATCATTTCTTTTAAAACACTGCTTCCTTTATGTGGAACCATTACACCTGTAAATGCAACTTTAAATTTACTTTTATCTTGTTTTTCATGATGATCTAATTTAACAATTGTTGTTCCATGTTCAATAACATCAATTTTTAATTCTGAATAAAAATTATTAAATATTGTTTTTGTATTATTTGATGGAACTATTATTTTGTCAAATCTTTTTAAAATATTATAACAATTTCTTCTCCAACTCTCGATAATATTATGATTTATTCCATATCTTTGATGTAGACAATTTTCACAATTTCTCTTTTCATTTGTTTCACAATATTTTTCTTCATAAACCATATTTATTGAAGGACATAACATATATAAATCATGTAATGATATTACTTTATATGTGTTATATTTTTCTGCAATATCAATTATATCAAATGTTTGGAATAACAAATGATGTACATGTACTATGTCAAATTTATATGCTTCAAATATTTTTTCTAACATATTTTTATATGAACTGTCTGTATATATAGTTTGTCCATAATCTCTTATTTGTGTTTTAAATGTATTTATTTTTCTTGAATAATTTTTTGTATATAAATACAAATCAAATACAGATAAATCAAATCTATTTGGTGCTAGTACAAAACATGCCATTTCATCTTTCATTTTATTTATTATATCTTTTAAATGTAAAGATGTTCCACCTGTCATTTGCATATCTTCTTGCCATTCATTTATTAAGAATAATACTCTTTTTTGTTTGTACATTTGTAAGTTAATTATTATATTTTCTTGAATTTCTCTAAATGGATTTTTAGATATAAACATATCTGTTTTTTGTACATATATTGGGTATTTTTCTCTAAGTCTTTTCATATGACTTTTTACAAGCTCAGCTCTGGCTTGTGTCATATTTTCTACTTTAAATGATTGTGTTCCTTTATGATATATAAATGTATTATCACATAAAACATTTGTATATCCATAATCTAATGCTCTATAACAAAAGTCGTTTTCTTCTCCAAATCCTTTTTCAAATGTAATATCATCAAAAAGTCCAATTTCGTCTAGTACAGATCTTTTTATGTACATACAATATCCATTTCCTGTAGTTACTTCTGGATATCTTTTTTCTGAACAATCTTCTACAAGTTTTGCAAATTCTTCAAGAGTTAGGTCTTTTGGAAGCTCATTATCAACTCCAAAATTAGGTATTGAAAATATTGTTCCATTGTTTGTAAATGGTGTTACTGTTGCAATATGTTCATTTGAATATGCACATTCACTTATTTTTTCTAACCAATTTGCAGTTACTTCTGTATCACTATTTAATAGTATTACATCATTTTTAGAATATTTCATTCCTTTATTAACTGTTTTTACAAATCCTAGATTTTCTTCATTATCTAATACTATCGCTTCTTTAAGTTCTTCTTGAACTGATTTTGGAAGTGATTTTATTTGTATAGAAGTTTTTTCTACTAATTCTTTTTTGCCTTCTTTATTATATTTGAAAACACTTATATATCCATCTTCATTTTCTAATGTGTATTTGTTTGCTTTTGATAAATCCGTACCGTCTTCAGAAGTCTTTAGAATTATTTGATATTTATTCATTGTTGATACTTCTTTATCTGGATATTTTTCTTTTAATGCTGTTTTTATTTCGTCTTCAGTTTTATTTAATAAGTCCTCATTTACTTTACCTAACATTACAGGTATTTCATTATCGTCTTGAAGCCATATTTGGCAATATTCATCTAATTTGAATTTTTGTTTACTAGAAAGATTCTTTTGAGTTGTGTTGTCAACTTTTGTGCTGTTTGCTTCAAGTGTTTCGTAGCTTTTTACTCCTACGAAAATACCTCCACTTAATAATATTACTCCTAATGCTATTAATGACGGAATAATCCAGCGATAATTATCCATGTTTTTCATTACTTATGTCCTCCTCCTTTGTAAATATGTAGGATTTTTATTAGTATCTTAGCCATTTTTTTGAATATTTATACACTAATAAACTTATATTTTGGTTATATTTTTTGAGCTCCTAAAATATAATTATTAATAATATTTTTATGAAATCGAGGTGTTCTATTTTGGAAAATAATTCTTATACTTTAGTA
>CAKPLV010000002.1 GCA_934167735.1 uncultured Clostridia bacterium
ATTTGTAACTTTATCTACTTTTTTATTTTTTATAAATTATATTATAAAAAATAAAAAAGTAGATAAAGTTACAAATTTTATAATAAATATGTTATTACTGATAACGTTTTATATAATGATTGCAGGTTTTGGAGCCTATTTTGAGCAAGAAATAATGATTCCAAAAATTATTGGAAGTATTGTCCTTGCTTTAATGTGCTATATTGTATTTTTAACAAATGTAAATGGAGTATTAAAAGTTAGTGAATATATAGTACCGATTTTAATTATATGTATTTTAATAATAGGAATAATTAATTTCTCACAAATTGATATAAATGAAATTCAGTATATATCCCAAACTAAAGATAACTGGATTTCAAGTGCAATAATATATTGCAGTTATAATTTAATATTATTAATACCTGTATTAATAACATTAAGGAATTTTATAAAAAGTAAGAAAGATATTAGAATAATTTCAATAGCAACTGGTGTTATAACTTTTGTATTATCAATAATAATATTTACTTTATTAATGAAAATTGAAATCAATATCCAAACAATAGAAATGCCAGTGGTTTATGTAATAAGAACTTATTATGCAAAATTTAAACCAATATATGCATTTATTATATTAGCGTCGATTTTTACAACTGCAATATCACTTGGAATAGGATTATTGCAAAATATTGAACTAAAAGAAAAAAGTTATCCACAAATTGTATCATTAATGTGTATAAGTAGTCTCCCAATTTCATATTTTGGGTTTTCAAAATTAGTAAATTTTATATATCCACTTTTTGGATATATTGGAATAATACAAATACTGTTAATTATGAGAAAAAGATAAATAAAAATATTTGCAAAAAAAGATGCTTATGATATAATAGGAGCAAATACAAAAGTATAAGGAGAAACTAATGAAAGATTTTTGGGCAGAAGGGCTAGAGAATCAGAGAAAAGAAAAAATTAAAAAGTTTTTGATTTTATTAAGTGTGATACTTGTATTAGTCGGGATAGTAGTAATAATATTGTTCTATATTTATTATGTACCATTTCGAAACTGGTGTGATAATAAAATACTAAAAAAAGAAATATTACAAGAATCCACTAAATCAATAGAACTAGATGGAGATGAAAATACTCAAATATACGCATATGATAAATATATTTGTTTATTTAGAAAGAAGAATCTAGAATATTATAATAAAGTTGGAACTAAAATAGGAACAGTAAATTTAGATATAAACAAAGTTAGCTTTACTTCTGCTGGTAGATATATGGCAATAGGAGAAGAAAGTGGAACTAAATTCTATTTAATATGTGGTAAAGAAATATTATTTAATAGCCAAGTTGATGGAACAATAAAACAAATCAATGTAAGTAAAGATGGATATGTTTCTGTTGTTATATCAAATGCCAATTACAAATCAATTGTAATTGTTTACAACAAAAATGGAAAAGAAATATTTAAAACAAATTTAGTAACATCAAGAGTAGCAGATGTTAGTATATCTCAGGATAGTAAATATTTAGCTATAGCTGAGATTGATATTTCAGGTATATTAATTAAATCAAGTATTCAAATTGTTTCAATTGAATTAGCACAAACTAATCCAAAAGAATCAATAATTTATAAATATGAAGCACCAACTGATAAATTGATTTTAAATATTGAATATCAAACAAAAAATCAACTAGTATGTATGTATAATAATTCTATAGATATACTTCAAGATCAAAATGATACAGAAATAATAAATTTTGAAAATAAAAAATTATCATTTATGACAATAGGGCTTAATAATAGAGTGGCATACTTAGAAGAAATATCAACAGGAGAATATACGTCTAATACAAATGTAAATATAATTAATCCAAATACTCATAAAAGTATAGAATATGTTGTAAGTGATGTTGCTAAAGCAATATGTACATCAGATAACAAAATAGCAATTAATTTTGGAACAGAGTTACATATAATAAATAAAAGTGGATTTCTAATAAAAAAATACATCTCTGAAACAGAAATAAATGAAATTGTAATGGCAGATAGTTTAATAGGTGTAGTATATAGAGATAAAATTCAAATAATAAATTTATAGGAGGAAAATATGGGACTAATTTTTGATATTATTTTAATTGCAATTATTATATTAAATGTAATAATTTGCTATAAAAAGGGATTAGTAAAATTAGCAGTTGGATTAATTGCTGTATTTGTAGCAATAATCGTTTCATTAATCTTTTATCAACCAGTATCAAATATGATAATAAAAAATACTGAAATAGATGATAAGATTAAAGAAACAATTGTAAAAAGTTTTTCAGCAGAAGAATCAAATGAAGAAGACACAAAAACAGATGATGGTATGATGAAATACATAAATAAATATGTTGATGATACAGTTAACAAAACAAGAAATGAAATTGTTTTAGAAGCGGCAGATGTAATTACAGTAAAATTAATAAATATAATAGCTATATTAGGAATATTTATTTTAGTAAGATTAGTACTATTATTATTAACATTTGTTGCAGATGCAATTACTTCATTGCCAATATTAAAACAATTTAATGAAGCTGGTGGAATAATATATGGAATAATCAAATCATTATTAATTATATATGTAATATTAGCAATTATATTTATTATCATATGTACAACAGGAAATGAAACATTATCAACAGCTATATCAACATCACATATAACAAAGATATTTTATGATAATAATATATTATTAAAAATTATATTTAAATAAAAAGTAAAACTTCTATATTTATTATAGGGGTTTTTTTTGTGAAGGAATTGTGAAAAATACAAAAAAAGGATAATATATGTTGAAATTTATTTTTAAATTTGTTATAGTAAAATAGTATAGATTTTATTTAGGAGTGATAACAATTGTCAAAAAGAAACTCTAACAAAAGAGAAGAAAAAAGAAAATCAAGAGTGTTAAGAAAAGTATTATTATTACTATTGCTTTTATTAATACTATTAATAGCTTTTATAGCATATAGAATAAAAGAAAATGGTGGAGGTATGCAAGGTTTATTATCAACATTGGTAGGACACAATGCCGAAACTTTAGAAAATTTAGATAAAATCCAAGTATTGGTCATGGGAGTTAGTACAGACAATGGAGGAAAACTTACAGATACAATAATTGTTGGAACATATGATCCGAAAACACAACATGTTTCATTATTATCAATCCCAAGAGACACATTTGTAGGTAAAAATGAGGCAACAGCAAGTGCATATGATAAAATAAATGCTTTATATCAAAAAAGTCCAGAAAAAACATTAGAAGCTGTAAATAATATTACTGGATTAGATTTAAAATATTATGTTGTAATAGACAATCAAGCATTAATAAAATTAGTAGATGTTATAGGTGGAGTAGAATTTGAAGTACCTTATGTACCAGGTGGAATGGTGTATGATGATCCAACACAAGATTTACATATAAATCTGCAATCAGGAATGCAATTGATTGATGGAGAAAAAGCAGAACAATTATTAAGATATAGACATGGAAATCCAGATAAAAATGGAAAAATGACAACATATCCAGAAGAATATGGTGGAAATGACATTGGAAGAATGAAAACACAAAGAAACTTTATAATGGCAACAATAAAGCAAACAGTACAAGCTAAAAATATATTTAAAATAAAAGAAATTATAGATATTGCATATGAATATATAGAAACAAATATGCCAATATCAGTTATGAAAGACTATGTACCATATGCAGTAAATGTAAAAGTAGATGAAATGCAAAGTGAATATTTGCCAGGTGTATCAGAACAAGTTGGTCCACAAAAATTATGGGTATATAAAGTTAATAAAACAGAAACAGAAAAATTAATAAAAAAATTATATTCAGAAGATAAAACTGATGAAGTTGAAAATACAGAAACACCAGTAACCAATAATACGCCAACAGACACAAATGTTGAAAAAAGTGATGCATCAAAAATAAAAATTGAAATATTAAATGGTTCAGGCTCAGAGGCAACAGCAACAAAAGTAAAAAAAGCTTTATCAAATAAAGGATATAAAATAACAAAAGTTACACCAACTACAACAACAGCAAAAACAACAATAATAAATAAAACAGAAGTAGATGAACAATTTGAGCAAGACATAAAAAACATATTAGGAGTTGGTAATATATCAACAAGTTCAGTAAGTTCAAACAATGTAGATATTACAATAATCATAGGAAAAGATTATAAATAAAAAAGAGGGGGAATTATTTCCTCCTCTGAAATTTATAAATCGAATCATAATCTTTATATTTCTTATTTTTTTTCTTTTTATCAGATAATAAAAAAGTTAAAACAATTAAAACAAATATTGCAGAAGTAATTTGCATTAAAAGTAATTTTACATCATTTTTAATAACATCATGACTTGCAACTAGTTCAGTAGAATAATTTATTCCATCAATATTATAACTGATTGAACCAAGTACAGTATCTTTAGCTATTGGAGCAGTGATATTTTCATTTAATACAATAGAACTATCTATTTGTGATATATCAATATTATTAGGAAGTGCGACTTCAATAGAATTCTTGGAAATCAAATCTAATTCTTTAGTATCTTTTGTAGCGTTTTTTACAGATATACTTGTAACCGAATCATTTTCTTTAATAATATCTTTAAGTTCATAATTATCAAAACCATAGTTAAATAGATTTATTGTATCTGAATAACGTGGACTTGTTGTATTTGTTGCAGATGATGGAGATCCTAAAACCACAGTTATTAATTCAAGATTATCTTTTAAACTTCCAGCAATAAGACAATTTTTTGCTTGACTTGTATATCCAGTTTTAATTCCAATTGCATAATCATAGTAATATTTACTTGACTGCCTGATTAAATCGTTTGTATTAACAAAATAACGCTTTTCAGACACATCTGTTGTTTCTATTGTACAAGATGGTTTTGATACAATATCTCTAAAAGTTTGATTTTGCATACAATAACGAGCAATAAGTGCCATATCATAAGCTGTAGAATAATGTTCTGTATTATGTATACCACTTGGATTTGTAAAATGAGTATTTTTACATCCGATTTCTGATGCTTTTTGATTCATTAAGTCTGCAAAATTTTCAATACTACCAGATATATGTTCTGCTAAAATAAAACCAGCTTCATTCGCAGAGTGTACAAGAAAAACTTCTAGTAATTCTTGTACTGTTAATTCTTCATTTACCTTAATATTTGCATTTGAGTAACCAGAAGGAATTGACATTATTGCATTACGACTTGCAGAAATTTTGTCAGTTAAAGAACAGTTTTCAATAGCTATAATTGCGGTTAAAATTTTTGTTGTAGAAGCAGGGTACATCTGTTGATTTTCATTTTTTCCATATAAAACATTTCCGTTCTTTGAATCTATTAAAATAGCTGATTCTGAAAGTAAATCTAGATTATTATCTAAGACAACAGTTGTATCAGCATATGAAATACTATTAGAAAAAAATATAATTATCAAAAAAAGCGTAAAAATAAAAGTGTTTTTGATTTTCATTTGTTTATAAAACTCCTTAAAATTATGATACAAATATAATAACTTATTTACAAAATATTTTCAATAAATAATTAAATAAAATAAAAAAAGAAGAGAGGAAAATATGAAATTTATAGATAAATATAAAAAAATATTATTAATAATTATAGTAATCGTTGGATGTGTAATATACAGTGTTTTCATAGATAATGACAAAATTGATATAAGAAATAATGTTGAAAATACAAATATAAAAATTGATAACAAAATAGAAGATCCTATAGAAGAAACAAAACAAGAAAACAATACTAAAAATAAAATATATATACATTTAACTGGTGAAGTTGTTAATGGTGGTGTACTAGTATTAGACGAAGGGAGTAGAATAGTAGATGCAATTGATGCTGCAGGTGGTCTTACAGAAAATGCTGACATAACAAAAATAAATCTGGTATATGTTTTAGAAGATGGAATGAAAATAAATATACCTAATAAAACAGAAGAAAATCAAGAAGAGATTGAAACACAAATTCAAAATAGTTATGAAAAAGAAAATAAAGGAAATAAGGTTAATATTAATACAGCTAAACAAACAGAATTAGAAACTTTACCAGGGATAGGACCATCTTTGGCATTAAAAATAATAAATTATAGAAAGGAAAATGGTAATTTCAAAAACAAGGAAGATATAAAAAATGTAAATGGAATAGGTGACAGTAAATATGAAAATATAAAGGAATTTATTGAGATTTGATGTCAAAATAAGGAAATATCTTGAAAAAATTAATTATTTATGTTAATATATAAAGTGCAACATATTTTAAATTCAAATTTTAAATAAAATTAGGAGGGCTTGTATATGTTGAATGCAAAAGACTACCAAAAGAAACTTGCAGATTTAGAAGATGCAACAGAGAAGTTGAAAATGGAGATTTTCGGCGTTAGATACGCAATTGCTGGCATCGTATTTGAAGCAAAATCAAATTTCAAGATGCGATATGATCGTATCAGAGATTTGGAAGAACTAGAAGCTTTATTAAAACACGTTGTTATCAACGTAGACGATACAGAAGTTCACTTAGAGCTTCCAAAAGATTTAACAATTGCTCGAAAAGAGAAAATTGTGGTATCATCTTGGGATAAGTCAGCAGTAAGAAGTCTGGCAAAGAACTTCAGAGTTTCATTATTGGAGAGAGATGGTCTTTTTAACATTCCTGAGAAAAAGTTTGTACAGAAATTAGTTTCTGTCATAACAGATTTTGAGGATGCATTTTTTAACTACATGCAGTAAAAAAGAACGGTGTCATATGACACCGTTTCTTATTTTATATCTTTTAATTTATGATATTTAATATAACAAAATCCACTAATTAATAGTATAGATAAAATTATAAAAATAATTGTTTTCAGACCAGCTTTTGGTAAAGTACTTGTTGCGATTGTAGGATCTTGTGTAATACCAGAATTCATATTTTCTTTTTTTGCATTATCAACATATGTTTCCATTTCAACATTAAAGTCTAATGAAAGAGCGCTAGATAATGCAATTGATTGATTTCCACCTTTTACAGCAACTTCTTTTATATATAAATATATAACATTTTCATCTGCAAGTTGAGAACTATTTGAAAGGTTTCTTGTATCTATTGTGAAATTTAAACTATTATTAGATGTTTGAGTTTCAGTAATTTTTACCCAATTATTTATATTTTGTTCATCTTTGTTAGATGATAAATAGTAATAATATTCAATTGAATCATTATTTAAGTTCCTTGAAATATTTGCTATTTCAACATTGATTAAAGAATAATCTTGTTTTGAATTATCTGTATAATAATATGTTTGAAATCTTTTTATAGTACTTTTGGCATTAACAATATTGGAGTTTACAGTTTTTTCTTCTTCTAGTATTTCTACTTCAAATTTTGTTGTATAATTTTTATAAGTAACAGTTAAAATAATTTTTCCTAAAGTTGAATTACTAAATCCAGAAACTACAACTTCTTCAGAAGTTAATGGAAGATTTTCTGTTGAATTATCATTATAAATGATTTTTAGAATACCATCTGTTAAATCAAGGTTTTCTTTATTTTGGATATATGATAATTTTGACGGCAATTTGCTAATAGAAATATTATCTATATTTTTCTCCTCAACTGTGATTTCTTGAGTGGTAGTTTTATTTTCATATTTTATAGTTACAAATGTTTGATTTTTTGTTAAGTTTGTACCATTTTCAATTGTATAATCAATTATTTCAACAGTAGAATTATCTTGATATGTACCAGTAATAATCATACCAGTTTTATCAAAATTTTGTCCAACAACATATTTGGTTTTGTTTGGAGCTTTTGCAATATTAATTTCTACCAATGAATTTGGTGTTACTGTTATTGATAGAGCAACTGTTTTATCTTCATAAGAGATTATTACTTCTGTTTGAGTTGATTTTAAATTGTTTCCATTTGTTATTATATAGTCAGTTATTTCTTTTTTGGTTCCATCTTTGTATGTTGCCTCAATAACCATTCCTGTTTTATCGAAATTTTGACCTTCTTTATATTCAGTTTTTGTAGGAGGAGTTTTTATAGTTAAACTTGTTATAGTATTTTTTTCTACACTAATTTTTTGACTAACACTTTTATCTTTATATGTTATTGTTACACTATCTTGACCTACTTTTAAGTTTGTTCCATTTGTAATATTGTAATTTGAACTATCTAATATAATAGAAGGGATTGTTGAATTATTGTAATTTGCTTTTATAACCATACCAGTTTTGTCGAAATTTTCACCTTCGAAATAAGATGTTTTATTAGGTGGTGTTACAATTTCAATATTTTTTAAAGAATCATCTATTATTTCATTTGTTGTAAAAGCTTTGATTGAGCTATCTCCATTAATTAAACTAGAATTAATATCTGATAATTTTCCTAAATCATACCATTCACAATTGTCTATATCAGTTCCTACTGCAACAAAACATTTATCGGTTTCTGTTACTGCTGTATCCCACCATTCTGAAATATTAGTAAGTTTGCTTTCTAGAGCAATAGATGTAGATGATTTGGTACTTTGAATTTCAATCATAACAGTAAAAGAATTAGCCGTTAATTCAATAGGTTGAGAAAATTCTAAAGTATGATATCCTGAACTAAATGTTTCAGATTCTCCAGCTTTTAATTCAACGAGTTGCATATCTTTTTTGGCTTTACTTGTTCCATTTGGGTTTACATATACTTTACATGTATATGTCTGAGGAGCATATAAAGCTACTTGTGTTAAATATTCTTTACCAGTTGTTTTTTTATCAAATATATTGCATAATAGTAGATTCTGAGTATCAAGTGATAATGAAGGCATTGCGAACAACTCATCATATTGATATATATTGTCATAATTTAAAGTATCAGACGCTTTTTCAATACCAAATAATTGAGTTGAGACATTAACATCTTCATAAGAAATATATATAAGTCCATTATCTCCATATTTAATATAAACATTATCATTATCAATAGTATAGCCTGCTTGTTGAATAAAGCTATTAGGTATTTCTTGAGCTGAATTCCAACCTTTGGCAATACATTCTTGTTTATATGTATTAAAAATTTGATCTTTTAAATCAGATAATTTTGTTTCATTTAATCTTTCACCCCATGAATTTCTTACAATCCAAGCACCATTTGATGTTGGTTTTGCTTCAGCTGGAAAATTATCAACACTGTAATTATCATCCCAACCAATTATTGATACTCCGTGATCTATACTATGCATAGAAGAATTATTACAAAATTTTGCTCCTGTTGAATTGTTATAACAACTAAATTCGGATAAACTAGAAGAATTACCATGAATAGTGGCTTGTACAGATCCATAGTTTTGAATATGTTGTTTAATTTGATTCATAATTTGAATTTTATTTTCAGTTGTTTCTTTTTGATAATCTGGAAAATAAATAGTATCATATACTTGGCTAGATACTGTTTTATTTTGTATTTCACTAATATCTATAATATTTTCATTGTTTTCAAATGGCAGTTCAGACTCGGGTATTGCTCCAGTACCATTTGTTAAATATGAAGATGAAAAATAGCTTGTACCTCCACTTCCAACAGTTCTATTATAACCTTTTTTGTTTTCTACATTATTAGCAAATTGCTTGCTTGTTGCATATTCCATATGTCTTTCAGAAAAGTCATAAACTTTGTTTAGATTTATTCTGTTTTTATAGTTTGATAATGCTAAGTTAGTTTCTAATGATGATAATGAAGAAAATGCCCAACATGAATTTGTTTGTTGTTGATTTTTTATAACAACATTAGATGGAATAATGTCTTTTAAACTAAATCTAGAATTAAGACTAGATTTTAATATTTTTGCTAAATATAGAGGATTTTTGGTTGGAGTTTCAGTATAATTAATATCATACATTCTTGGCATAATTGTTTTATTTTTTTCTTCATCTGAAAGTTCTAACCATTTTTTAAAGCTTTCTGAATATTCAGCCTTTTGAAATAAATTTGCTGTATTGTTAGCAAAAACTTTTTTTGATCCTAATAAAATTAAGCTTAATAACAACAAAAGTATTGTTATTATTTTTTTTGACTTTTGCATCAATTTTTTCTCCTTTCGTATTTATACACTTTTTCTTTTGCAGATTGTACTTATAATATGATTATATAAAAGTTTATAGTAAAAGTAAAGAGTATATTGTTTTTTGGTAATAAAAAAAGACTTTACTATTTCTAGTAAAATCTTATATATTTTAAGTACTTAAAGGGACATCCCTTTAGACAAAATCTTTTAAATTGGTTGCGGGGGGAGGACTCGAACCTCCGACCTTTGGGTTATGAGCCCAACGAGCTGCCAACTGCTCCACCCCGCGATGTGTTAACGTCTATTATTATATATCATATAAATAGGAATTGTCAAGAGTTTTTATTAATTATTATATTATATGTGAAAAAAATTATAATATTACTAAAAATTTAATAAAAAAATTTAAATTGTATCCAAATTTCGACATCATTTTTAATAAGTAATTGTTAAAATAATAAAGAAAGAAGGATGATAAAATGAATAGCTTTAGAGAAACACTAAAAATAAATCATAGAAGAAATTTAGATGAAGTTATATATAGAGAAATATATTCAAGAATGAATGATTTATACATAAAATTAAGAAATCTTGGAGAAGTGAAAAATGATTCGCAAGCTTTAAATGAATTAAAAGAAAAAATGAATTATACAACAAAGGTTTTTGATGATATTGAGAGAACAACAGAAAAGGTAAGAACAGGTTCATTGCAAAGAACAGTTACAGCAGAAAAAGGTCCAATAGATATATATTTACAAGAAATGCTTGAAAGAATAAAAAGAGATATATGTTCAAAATTAAAAGATGAAAATCAAAAAAGACAAGTATATGAAAGAATAGAAACAGTAGTTAGAGTTTTTGATAATTTTGATAATTATAAAACAAATGATAACAAACGACCAAAACAGGATGTTGGTGTAGAAAGGTAAAGGAGTTAGAAATAACTAACTCCTTCACAAGTACAATATTAATTTAAATTAAAACAATAGACAACAGCTCCTATACTGTCAAGAGAAGTCAAATTAGAATTTTTACCAAAGAAAAATGTAAAAGATTGATCATCATTAGAGATTAAATCAAAATCTTTACAATGTAACTGATGATTAAACAAATAGTTCTTCACATATTGTTTAGCATCAAAAGAAATAACTGAATCAGAACGATTCACAAATACAAATAAAATTTTATCTTTAGAATATCTGAAAAAAATAAGTTTTGTTTGATCTACTTCACATATGTTAAAATCTGCAATTGATAAGAATTCCGAAAACTTATTTCTGAGTTTTGCTAAACATCTCATAAATTTCAACAATTTTTTATCAATTCGGTTCCAAGGAAAACATTTCCGGCAAAATGGATCTTTTTGACCAGCCAAACCAACTTCGTCTCCATAAAAGATAGATGGAATACCAGGTAAAAGGTATAAAATCAAAAAGCATAACATTAAACGTTTTCTTCCCAATAAATACTGTTCTTTGGACAAGGTATCATGTTCTGCCCACCAGTGTTTATCAAATGTATCTGAAATATCTCCAGATAATTGTGTAATAGCACGAATTGTATCATGAGAAGAAAGAAAATTCATTAAAGTATGAACAATTTCTTTTGGATAGTCTTCCACAAAAACTGAAAGAAATGTTCTCTTTAAATTGTATGCTAAATCATTTCCACCATATCTAACATATGCTAAAAGCGCATTTTTTACAGGGTAGTTCATAACAGATGTAAGCTCTGAACCAAGCAAATACTCCATTCTGTATCCATAGTTCCACTTGTTACTTGCATTATCCCAAACTTCTCCCAAAATAATGAAAGGTTCTGTTGAAGGATAATCAGTAATAGAAGAACTGTAGATTCGCTTAAGAGTAGCATTTGTTAATTCGTCTGCAACATCTAATCTAAATCCGTCAATTCCAATTGAACGCCAATGTGGAATTAGACCATGTGAATTATTGAAGAAATAGTCAATATATCCAAGAGAATCCTGATTAACTTCTGGTAAAGTATCATAACCCCACCAAGATTTGTAGATTTTGCCATCATTTCCGAAGAAATAATACCAGTCTCGATAAGGACTATCATTACTCTGATAAGCACCTAAAGATGGATAATTTCCATTTTTGTTAAAATAAATGCTATCTGAGCCGGTATGATTAATTACTACATCTAATATGATAATCATACCATAAGAATGTACTTTTTCGATTAATCTTTCTAAGTCTTTAGAATTTCCCAGTAAAGGATCTACTTCCTCGTAATTGCTAGTTGCATATCTGTGGTTTTCAGCTGATTCCCAAATTGGGGTCAAATACAGTGTTGTAACTCCAAGCTTTTTCAAATAAGGTAATTTTTCGATAATTCCTTCCAAATTACCACCAAAGAAATCTTTAGAAATTGTATGATCCTCATAATAAGGCAATTCTCCCCAATTGCGAACGATTCTGTTTTGTGGTAAATAAGAGTATTTATCACTTTTGGCAAATCGATCAGGGAAAATCTGATACATAATTCCTTTAGACATTTTTGGATGAACTTTAACCGGAGAATATACTGTAAGTTGCCAATCCTGTACAATTGGTTGTTCTGAAATGTAAGCTTCCCAAGAATCGTGACGTATTTTGACAAACTTTCGATTGCCGTAACTTGTAAAAGAGAAGTAATAAAGATAAATATTGATATCAATCTCAAAAACTTCTACTTTGAAACAAGAAACATCACTGTTTTCTGTGGTATCTTCTAACTCCATAGGAAAAACACATAAATTTGTTGGATTTCCTAATTCATAAATAATGAACTGGACATTCTCTGGATTTAGTGTTTTTGGTAAATTAATCCGAAGAGTAAGAACTTCTCCATAATGTAAAGGACCAGTCGGTGTTTTAAAATTTTTATCTAAACTATCATAAATTGTACTCATAATATCAACTCCTTATAATTATAATATGGTTGTTAATAAGTTACATCAAGATAAAAGATAACATTTTTTCATTGGCTTGTCAATATTTATAAAGTTGAATAATAAAAAATATTGATAAAGAATTTAGGATATATTATAATGATTTTGGAGGTAGAAAAAATGAAATTATTAATTATATCAGATATACATGGATCATATTATTATGCTAAGAAAATTGAAGAAATAAATGAAAGAGAAAAGCCAGATCAAATAATACTATTAGGAGATTTATATTATCATGGACCAAGAAATGATTTAACTCAAGAATATAATCCAATGAAAGTTGCTGGAATTTTAAACGATCTTAAAGACAAACTAAGATCAGTAAAAGGTAATTGTGATGCAGAAGTTGATGAAATGATATCAGATTTTAAATTAGAACCAAATATAAAAATGAATGTAAATGGAAAAAATGTATTTTTTACACATGGACATATTTATAATATGGATAATTTACCAGATGAAAAAATAGATATACTGTTTTATGGACATTTTCATACAGGATTTATTCAAGAAGAAAATGGAATTATATTTGCAAATCCGGGTTCAATATCTTTACCAAAAAATAATACAAAACATTCATATATTATTTTTGATGAAAATAGTATAACTTTAAAAGATGTTGATGGAACAATTATAGAAGAAAAACATATATAAAAAATAAAGTATTATGAGTTTTTATGATTCATAATACTTTATTATTTTTTTGTATTAGATAAAGTTTTTACTTTTTTTCCAACGACTACAAGCCTTCCATTAGTTTGTGAATACTCACAGGTTGTTAAAGTGATTATTTGATTTCCATAAACAGCAGAAACACCAGTACTATACAATTGATATTTTTTACAGTTTGAAATATAATCATTAAATTTTTCCTTAGTAGATAAATCAGTATATGTGTAATATTTAAATGATTTTGTATCATCATTTTCATAAACTTTTGATTTAAAAACAGAAAAAATCTCATAAATATATTCACTACCTTTTGTAGTAATTCTAATATTTTTATGTTCTTGGAAGAACGATTTATCTTTGTAATTCAAAAGAGGACTAAACATTTGTGATCCATCTTTCATATTATGTCCATATATAATTAAATTAGAAAATTCACTTGTTAATGAAGAATTTTTATGTAAAAAAATTGAGCCATATGTTGAATTCTCTTTTTTATAATTATGTGTTAAATAGTAATTATTATTATCTGTTTGCAATACTGGATAACTTATATTAGTATTATCAATAGAAATCCAAGCAACAACTTCATTATTTTCATCTTGAGCAGATTGAAGTTTATCAAAATCTGGATTTTCATCAGAATTTGTTGAAAAATTATTTTTGCTTCCAATCGATTTCTTAGGAGTATTATCATATAAAGCTTGATTCTTTTTGGTTTCATAAGAATTGTAGCATAAGTAGAGAACACAAATAATTATTACAAAAATAAAATATTCGACCATAACAAAAATCATATGTTTTTGTTTACGTTTCCTGCTAATATATTTTTTTCTATATCTTTTCATTATGCTCCTTTTTAATATAAAAGGGAAGAAAAACTTCCCTTAAATTATTTACTCATTTTTTTCATACAAATACCTAAACCGATAAAAGCACAAATTAAAGTACCAATAACAAATTTTGTAGGATTATTAATACCTGTTTTTGGCTCATTATCAAGTTTTGTGTTTTGTTCTTCTGAATCTGTTGTTGTATCTGTAGTAGTATCAACATTTGTATTTGCTGAATCTGATGAAGTTGCTTTTTCAGCTATTAAATATTCTGAAAAATGATCTGTTTCAATTACTGCAAAATCACCTTTAACAGTAACTGTAAAATCAGTTTTTGTTCCATCAGAATTTATTCTATATACTATTAAATTATCTCTATCATATCCAGTTGGAATAGGTATACTTAAATTTAATTTACCTGTTGGTTGAACAGATACATTATTAGAAAGTAATGAAATATTATATGCTGTAAATTTTACATTACCAACAATATTTTTAAATTCTTCAATTTTAGATTCATCCGTAATTTTTGAAATATTTAATGTTGTATCATCAGGAATGATTCCAGCATTTGCTTCAATTGATACATTTGTATTTGGATCAGTAACAGATACTTTTTCTGAAGGTACTACATCATCTTTTATTAAATCACCTTCAAAATTTAATTCATATACTTGTAATATTGAATTTGAATCTGATACAAAAGAGCCAAAAATATTTTCATTTAATATTTTCTTGTCTGAAATTTTGGCAGAATATTCATGTGTATATGTTGAATCTGAATCAGATGTTCCAACATATGTTAAAGTGCCAAAAGGTTCTATAGTTATTGTATCACCAATATTATTTTTTAATAAAACATGTACAGTACAATCTCCATTTGCCATTATTCTATTATAAGTTTCTGATAAAGTTATAATACCAGTTTTTGAATCTAACTGATAAGAATCAGTTGAAGTACTATCAATATAAATTTTTGCTCCTGAAAATGTATTTTGATCTAAATTTGCATTAAAAGATAAACTACCTAAAGATGAGTTATCTTCTGAGAAAAATTCAACAGTACCTGAATTTGCACTAGAATTATTGCTTTTCAAATTATTTAAAAAAGCTGGATAATATGATTGGTTAATTTTTGTTAGTACTGGAACAGGACATATTGCATATTGTGATTCAACTGCCGTGATTATTTTTAAATCAGAAGTTGATTTATCAGCATATGTAACAACAGCTTTTTTTGTTGAGTCTGGTAATTTAATATATAAATTATTGTAGATAACATCATCTGTTTGAGAAGTTGATAATAAAGATATTAATTTGGAACCATCAACTTTGATTGTATAAGATGTGTTATCAGTTGTATCAATACTAGAAAATAAACCATCAATTATTTCATCTTGAACAGAAACATCATTTGAAGCATAAGAGCTTATGCACATAATTGAAATAAATAAAACTGCTAATAATGAAATTCTCATTAATTTTTTCATTAGTTTTTTCACCTCCTTTTTTTCGTTTGAATGTAAGAAAAGTATATCATTACCAAATAAAGTTGTAAACAAGTTATATAAAAATATTGAAAAATAATGTATAAATGATATAATCACAAAAGATAATAATATTTAGGAGGAGATTATGAAATTTTATTATATAAGACATGGTCAAACTGATTTAAATTTACAAAGAAAAATGCAAGGTGGGCAAACAGAAAAAGATTTAAATGAAACTGGAATAAAACAAGCGCAAGAAACAAAAAGAGAATTATCAGATATAAAATATGACTTAATTATATGTTCTCCAATGAATAGAGCAATACAAACAGCAAAAATAATTTCGGATGGAAGAGATGTAGAATTTTTTACAGATGAAAGAATAAGAGAGAGAAAATTAGGGGTTATGGAAGGAAATGATATCACAGAAGAATGTGAAAAGAAAATCTGGGATTATAATCTAAATGAAGAAATACCAGAAGGAGAATCTGTAAAAGAATTTGAAAAAAGAATTCTTGACTTTTTAAATGATATTAAAAACAAATATTCAGATAAAACAATATTAATAGTAGCACATGGTGGTGTTGCAAAAATAATAAAAAAATATTTATATGGAATGCCAAAAGAAGAGAATTTAAGCAATTATGATATGAAAAATTGTGAAATAATAGAAGCTGAGATATAGTAAGGAGGACAAGATGAAAGCATTAATAACAGGGGCATCATCTGGAATAGGAAGAGATATTGCACAAGAACTAAGTAAAAGAGGGTATGAATTAGTTCTTGTTGCAAGAAATGTAGACAGATTAAATGAAGTAAAAGAAAAATTAAAAACAAAAGTAGAAATAGAAAGTATGGATATTTCTAAAGTTGAAAACTGTCAAGAATTATTTAATAAACACAAAGATATTGATATATTAGTCAATAATGCTGGATTTGGTGATTGTGGAGATTTCACAAAGACTAGTTTAGACAAAGAAATAAGTATGATAAATACTAATATTATTGCATATCATGTTTTAACTAAATTATATTTACAAGAGATGGTTAAGAAAAATTCAGGAAAAATACTAAATGTAGCATCAATTGCAGGATTTTTACCAGGACCTCTAATGGCAACATATTATTCAACAAAAGCATATGTTGTTAGATTATCAGAGTCATTAAGAGAAGAACTAAGAAGAAAAAAATCAAAAGTACAAATAAGTATTTTATGCCCAGGACCTGTTAATACAAATTTCAACAAAGTTGCAGAAGTGCAATTTGCATTAAAAGGATTAAGCAGTGAATATGTTGCTAAATACACTATAAAAAAATTATTTAAAGGAAAATTTTATATTGTACCAGGTGCAAAAATAAGACTCACAAGATTTCTTGTAAAGATTACACCAAGTAACATTGTTTCTCATTTTGCATATAATATGCAGAAAAGAAAAATACAATAAAATTTTTTTAGAATCATTGACAAAGGATATTTTTAATGCTATCATGAACGTATGAACAACTATTCATATAAAAGGAGACCAAATATGGATGAAAATATAAAAACAGATTTAACAAAAGTTAATAAAATAAAAAAGATTATGCCAAGTGATGATTTATTATTTGATATAGCAGAGGTATTTAAAGTGCTAGGAGATACCACACGTATGAAAATAATTAGTGCATTACAAGAGGCAGAACTATGTGTTGGAGATATATCTGAAATTACTAATTCAACTCAATCAGCAATATCACATCAGTTAAGAGTATTAAAACAAGCAAAATTAGTAAAATATAGAAAAGACGGAAAAGAAGTTTATTATTCATTAGATGATGATCACATAACAACTTTGTATGAAATTGCTAAAAAACATATAGAAGAAGGATATCAACATAAATAAGGAGGGAATAAGATGAAAAAATATGAATTTATTTTAAAAAATTTAGATTGTGCTGCATGTGCAAACGAAATACAAGAAAAATTAGCAAAAAATCCTAAATTATATAATGTAAATGTTAACTTTGGAAAATTAAAATTAACATATGAAACAGAAGAAGTATCTGTAGAAGAAGTTGAAAAAGCAGTAAAAGAACAAGAACCAGAAGTAGAAATGATAGATCCAAAGGTAAAAACAGAAAATGAAGCTCAAAATAACAAAATCAAAACAGAAGTTATTAGATTAGTTATAGGAATAGGGTTAGCATTAATAGGATATTTTGTAAACATGCCAAATAATATATCAAATATATTAATAATATCAGCATACATAGTTTTATTATATAGAACAGCTAAAAATGCCATAAAAATGATATTTGCAAGTAAGAAAATAAATGAAAACTTTTTAATAACAATATCATGTATAGGTGCATATGCTGTAGGTGAGCATATGGAAGGCTTAATGGTAATCATCCTATATGAAATTGGAAAAATTCTAGAAGAAAAATCAATAAATAAAAGCAGAAAATCAATAACAGATTTAATGAATATAAAGCCTGAATATGCTAATTTGAAAAAAGAGAATGATATTGAAAAAGTTTCACCAGAAGAAGTTGAAATAGGAAATATAATAGTTGTAAAACAGGGAGAAAAAATACCATTAGATGGTAAAATCATAAAAGGTAATGCTGAATTAAATACAGCATCATTAACAGGTGAAAGTAAATTGGTTAATGTAAAAGATGGTGATCAAGTATTATCTGGTAGTATAGTAGCAGATGGTATTATAGAAGTTGAAGTAACAGAAAAATACGAAAAATCAACTGTAAATAGAATACTTGAATTAGTTGAAAACGCAACAGACAAAAAAGCAAAAACAGAAACATTTGTAAATAAAGCATCATCAATATATACTCCAATTGTTATTGGTTTTGCTGTACTAGTAGCAATATTTTTACCAATGTTTACAAATACAACATATTTAGGAAATAATGGAAGCATATATAGAGCATTAATATTTTTAGTAATATCATGTCCTTGTTCAATTGCAATATCAGTACCACTTGCATACTTTTCAGGAATTGGTAAATCTTCAAAAGAGGGTATTTTAATAAAAGGTAGTGACTACATAGATGCAATAAAAGACATAAAAGAAATTGTTTTTGATAAAACAGGAACATTAACTACGGGTGAATTTTCAATACAAAAAGTTGAAACATTTTCACAATATAATGAAAATGAAGTATTAAAATATGCGGTAATTGGAGAAAAATATTCAAACCATCCAATAGCAAAATCAATAATAATTTCTAGTCCAAAATTTGAAGATGTAAAAATAGAAGAATTTAATGAAATTACAGGAAAAGGGCTAAGCTACCAATATGAAGGAAATACAGTACTAGTTGGTAATTATCAATTAATTGGTAAAGAAAAAGAAGATACAGAATATACAAAAATATATGTAAAAATAAATGATGAAATTATTGGTGCAATATGTTTAGGTGATTCTATAAAAGAAGGAACAAAAGAAACAATTGCAAAATTAAAACAATTAGGAATAAAAACAAATATGTTTACAGGTGATAACAAAAAAATAGCTGATAAAATAGGTAAAGAAGTTGGAATAGAAAACATTAAAGCAGAAATGTTACCACAAGATAAATATAATGAATTAGAAAAAATAATAAATAAAAAAGAAGCTAATACAAAAGTTGCATTTGTTGGAGATGGAATAAATGATTCACCAGTACTAGCAAGAGCTGATATAGGAATATCAATGGGGGGGATAGGATCAGAATCTGCAATTGAAGCATCTGATGTAGTTATAATGACAGATAATCTTTCTAAAATCACAAAATCAGTAGAGATTTCTAAAAAAACATGTGGAATAATAAAACAAAATTTAGTATTTTCAATAGGTGTAAAAC
>CAKPLV010000003.1 GCA_934167735.1 uncultured Clostridia bacterium
CCTCTTTAGCTCAGTTGGTAGAGCGCTCGGCTGTTAACCGATAGGTCGTTGGTTCGAGTCCAACAAGAGGAGCCAAATTGCTAGGTATAAAACCTAGCTTTTTTTGTGTCTAAAAATATTACAAATAGATTACAAAAATATTACATTTTAATAATATGCTTGCAAAAAAGATAAAATATGTATATTATACAAATAGAAATATAATAATATTTAAGGAGGATATAATGTTAACAGATATTTTAAAAGAAAAATATATAAAATTAAATGTTGAATGTAAGGATTGGGAAGATGCAATTAGAACAGCTGGACAAATATTAATAGATAATGGTATTGTAACAAATGAATATGTAGAAGATGCAATTGAAGGAGTTAAAGAATTAGGACCATATGTTGTTATAACAAAAGGTGTTGCACTTCCACATGCTACAAATAAAAAAGGAGTATTTAAAACAGGAATATCTTTAATGACTTTAAAAAATCCTGTAGAATTTGGAAATAAAGATAATGATCCTGTATATTATGTTTTTATGTTGGCTACAACTGATATGGATTCACATATAAATGCATTAAGTAATTTATCTGAATTGCTTGCTAAACAAGAATTTTATGATATTTTAAAAAATGCAAGTGATGAAAAATCAGTTATAGAATATATTAAAGCCAATGAAAATTAAAGGCAAATTAAAGAAAGGAGATGAGTTTATGAAAAAAGGTCTAGTAATGTGTCGTACAGGAATGGGAAGTTCTTTAATGTTGAAAATTAAATTAGACAAGATTATAGAAAAAAATAATTTTCCATTAGAACTTGAACATGATGTATTAAGTGGATTTTTAGGTCACCATCCAGACGTCATCATTACAATGAGCGACTTAGTTGATGAATTTAAAGATTCAGGTTGCTATGTTATTGGAGTTAAAGACATTATGGATGAAGAATACTTAACTAATGAATTAAAGAAATTTTTTGAACAATCAAATGATAAATAAAGGAGGAAAATAATATGATGAATGTATTAAATTTCATTGTATATGATATATTTGGCCAAGCTGCATTTTTACTTGGACTAATAGCTCTTGTAGGATTATTATTACAAAAGAAAAAAGCAAGCCAAGTTATCAGTGGAGTAATAAAAACAATAGTAGGTTATTTATTATTCAACATAGGATCTAGTGCTGCTCAAGGAGCTCTTTCTGGGTTCCAAGCACTATTTACAGCAGCATTTGGATTAGAAGGTGTTACACCTATTTCAGAAGCTGTAACGGCACAAGCACAAACATTATTCCCAGCTGTAATAGCTTTAATAATGGTATTAGGATTTGTTGTTAACTTAGTTTTAGCACGTTTCACAAAATTCAAATATGTGTTTTTAACAGGACAACATAACTTATTCCTTTCAGCATTAGTTGCAATATTACTAAAAGCTTTAGGTTTAGGAGATATACCAGCAGTATTCATAGGTGCTCTTATAGTTGGATTAGCATCTGTATTATATCCAGCAATTGCACAACCATTTATGCGTAAAGTAACAGGTAGTGATGATATTGCTATTGGACATTATTGCTCATTAGCATATGCACTTTCTGGATGGGTTGGAAGCAAAGTTGGAGATCCAAAACAAAGTACAGAATCATTAAAATTACCAGGATGGTTAAGTATATTTAAAGATTATATTGTTTCAATTACATTATCAGTAGGTGTATTCTATTATATTGCTGCAATTGTTGCAGGAAAAGAAGTTGTTGATACAATAGCAGGTGGAACTCACTGGTTAGTATATCCTGCAATAATGGCATTAACATTTACAGCAGGATTATATGGAATCATTACAGGTGTTCGTATGTTCTTAGGAGAAATTGTTCCAGCATTTGTTGGAATTTCTGAAAAATTCATACCTAATGCAAAACCAGCATTAGACTGTCCAGTTGTATTCCCATATGCTCCAACAGCAACAGTTTTAGGATTTATCTCAGCATATGCTGCAGGATTAATTTGTATGGCTATAATGGCTGCTATGGGAACAACAGTTATTATCCCAGTTGCAATTCCATACTTCTTTATCGGTGCAACAGCAGGTGTATTCGGTAATGCTACAGGTGGATGGAAAGGATGTATTGTTGGTGCATTCTTAGCAGGTATATTAATTGCAGTTGGACCAGCTATTATATATCCAATCATGACAAGTGTTGGATTAAAAGGTACAAGTTTCCCAGAAACTGATTTTAACTTAATTGGAATAGTATTTAAATTAATAGGGACTGTAACAGGTAAATTTTAATTTATAAGGGAGATATAAATATGATTGATATTAAACAATTAGAAAGATTAGCAAATGAAAATAGAAAAAAAATTGTTCAAATGATTTATGATGCGAAAGCAGGACACCCAGGAGGATCATTATCTGTTATAGATATGATAACAGCAATATATGAAATGGATGTTGATTTTAACTCTGAAAAACGTAGTAGAGTTGTTCTTTCAAAAGGACATGCTGTACCAGCACAATATGCTGAATTATGTTCTAAAGGAATAATTCCAGAAGAGGAACTATCTACATTTAGAACTGTAAATTCTCATTTACAAGGTCATCCACATGCACTTGACATACCAGAAGTTGATGCAACAACTGGATTATTAGGTCAAGGATTATCAATAGCTGTTGGAATGGCAATTGTAAAAAAACATAATAATGAAAATAACCATGTTTATGCAATACTTGGAGATGGTGAATCTCAAGAAGGACAAATATGGGAATCATTATTACAAGCTGCTCATTATAAACTAGATAATTTGATAGTTATAATAGACTATAATAAACTTTCTTCAAGTGGACCAGTTAATGAAGTAATTAATTTAGAACCATTAGCTGATAAACTTAAAGCATTTAATTTTCATACTATAGAAATTAATGGTAATAATATGGCTGAAGTTGTTAGTGCTTTACAAGAAGCATATACAGTTAAAGGAATGCCAATTGCAATAATTTCTAATACTGTAAAAGGAAAAGGTGTTTCATTTATGGAAAATAATCCAAAATGGCATAGTGGTGCAATTTCTGATGAAGAATATGCAATAGCAATGAATGATCTAGAAAAAGCAAAGGAGGAGATTCAATAATGGAATATGAAATGATTGAAATGCGTAAAAAAATTGGAGATATCCTTTGTGATTGGGGAAGAAAAGATGAAAGAATATATGTACTTGATAGTGATTTAGCTAAATCAACAACAAGTGCAAAATTCAGAGATGAATTTCCTGATAGATTTGTTGAAACAGGTATTGCAGAAGCTAGTGCAATGTCAATTGCAAGTGGAATTGCATCTGAAAATATGATACCATTCTATGTTAATTTTGCGATGTTTGTTTCAGGAACAGCATGGACTCAATTACGTCAAGCTGCATATGCAAATTTAAATGTAAAATTAATTGCAACACATCCTGGAATGGATGATGGACCAGATGGAGCATCACATCATGCAAATGAAGATATAGCTTTGGTAAGATCTTTACCAAATTTAAAAGTTTTAATTCCTTCAAATGTTAAAGAATTAAAACAAGCAATAGAAATTGCAATTAATACAGAAGGTCCTGTATATATAAGAGTTGCCAGAGATGTTGTACCAGATGTTGAATTACCAGGAGATGTTCAAATTGGAAAATCAGAAATAGTCGAAGATAATGGAAATGATTTTGCATTAATATATGAAGGTACAGCCGCTGGAATTGCATACAAAGGATTTGAAGCACTAAAGCAAAAAGGATATCATGGAAAACTTATAAATATATTTTCAGTTAAACCAATTGATGATAAATTTATTAGCGAATTATCAGAACAAGTAAAAGGAATTGTAACAGTTGAAAATCATTCAGTTATTGGAGGATTGGGAGGATGTATTGCAGAAATACTTGCTCAAAAATCACAACATGCTAAGTTAGCATATGTTGGAGTTCCAGATGTATTTACTGAATCAGGAAAATCAGCTGATGTAAAAGCTAAATATGGTTTAAATGTTGAAAATATAATTGAAAAAGTTGAAAGTGTTATGAAATAAATATTAAATATAAAAAGGAGTATTAACAAGTTGTTAATACTCTTTTTTGTGATATATGTGCATTTTTATTGACAAAATTTTAAATAAAAGATAGAATGTAGGCAGTAAATAAAGAAAAGAGGAATATCAGAATGAAAAAAGTTTTAATTATAATCCCAGCATATAATGAGGCATTAAATATTGCAAAAACTGTTGAAGATGTAAAAAACAATACAAAATATGATTATATTATAATTAATGATTGTTCAAAAGATAACACAAAAGAAGTATGTGAAAAAAATAATTACAATTGTATTTCTCTTCCCATAAATTATGGATTAACAAGTGGAATACAAATAGGTATGAAATATGCAAAATTAAATAATTATGATATTGCAATACAATTTGATGGTGATGGACAACATGAAGCAAAATATTTAAAAAATTTAGTTGATAAAATAGAAAAAGAAAATTGTGATGTTGCAATAGGTTCTAGATTTGTTACAGAAAAGAAACCAATTTCAATGAGAATGTTAGGAAGTTTCTTAATCTCATTAGCTATAAAAATAACTACATTAAAAACAATAAAAGATCCTACATCAGGAATGAGAGCTTATAATAAAAAAGCTATAGATGAATTTGTTAAAAATAGTAGTTTAACACCTGAACCAGATACATTGGTTTATATGTTAAAAAAGGGAATGAAGATTGAAGAAGTTCAAGTTGAAATGAGAGAAAGAGAATTTGGTGAAAGTTATTTAAAACCTTTAAAAGCAGCAGAATATATGATAAATATGTTCTTCTCAATTATTTTTATAAGAGCAATAACAAGAAAGAATAAATAGGAGGATAAAATGTCAATAACATTAAGAATAATATTAATAGCATGTTCAATGCTTGCATTTTTACTATGTGTTACAAGAATAAAACAAGCAAAATTAAAAGTAGCAAATTCAGTTATATGGATGGCAGGAAGTATTATACTTATTTTAATGAGTATATTTTCAGGATGTGTTGAATGGATTTCTAACAAATTAGGATTCATGGCACCAGTTAATTTTGTATTTTTAATAATAATGGTATTTTTATTAATACAAACATTTGTAAATAATATATATATATCAAGTTTAAATGAAAAAGTAAAAGAATTAAATCATTATATTGCACTAAAAGAATATGATGAAAAAAATAAGGGAGGAAAAGATGAAATATAAAATATCAATTGTAGTTGCAGTCTATAATGCAGAAAAATATCTTCCTAGATGTTTAGATGCATTAGTAAATCAAACTCTAAAAGAAATTGAGATTTTATGTGTTGATGATGGTTCAACAGATTCAGCTCCTCAAATAGTTGACCAATATGCAGAAAAATATCCTGAAAAAATTAAAGCATTTCATAAAGAAAATGGAGGAGAATTTACAACAAGAAATTATGGTCTTGAAAGAGCAACAGGTGAATATGTTACATTTGTTGATAATGACGATTGGGTTGAAAAAGATTGGGCAGAAAAATTATATAATGCAGCAAAATCAAATAATGCAGATTTAGCTGTTTGTGGATTTGAAAGAATTGATTTAGAGACAAATAAAGTTGTAGCTAAAGATATGACAGGATATGGAACTTGTGTAAAAGAAATTGTTAATAATGATGATTACATGGTATTTATTAATCCTGCACCTTGGAATAAAATATATAAAAGAGAAAAAGTTAAAGACTTAAGATTTTTAAATTTCCGTGGTTTTAATGATATGATATTTTTAACAAGTAGTTTTACAAAAATAGATAAAATTGCATTTATACCAGATGTATTATATCATTACTACCTAAGATATGATTCACAAATACACAATGTAAATGAACAAGATGTAAATAATTTTAAAAAATATTTATTAGATTTAAAACAACTTTATATAGATGAAAATAAATATGAAGAAATGAAATATATACTTGATTTAATGGCATTTATACATTTAGGAGTTTCTGTTATGTATAGAGCTTCATATGATCCATCAATAGATATAAAGAAAATGACAAAAGAAACAATATTATATTTAAATGAAAATTTTCCAACATGGAGAAAAAATCCATTCCTTAAATTTTCATATTCTATAAAAAAAGGTGTTAAACATATTGGATTATGGGGAATTTCTTTATTCTATAAATGGAATATGCCAGTGGTATTCATAAATATATATAGATTTGTAGTAGATAAATTAAAAATAGATATAAAATTTTAAAATAAAAAAGGGACTTTTTGCGAGGCTACTTTTTCAGCAGCCTCTTTTTTTATTATTTTTGAAAATCTGTATCACTAAATTTATAATAATATGGTTTGATTTCTGGATGTAAATCTTTCATGTAAACCATAGAGCCATCTAATTGTTGAATTTTTAAATTAGGATATGTTTTTATCATTGTTTTATTACTGAAGAATTTGTTTATAAGTTTTGACTTTAATTCATCATTTGATATTTCAGTGTAATATTTATCTATAATTTCTTTATTGGCTACATTTAAATTGTTTTCTGAAACCATTCTTACAAGAAATTGTTGAATTGCATAAGCTGATATAATACAATCAAAAGCCATAAAAACTGTTAAAAATGATATTATAGTTTTTGTAAGTGTAGGTGAAAATTTTGCTAATACATAATCCAATATTTTTTTTACACGAGGTTGGATAACCCTCATAAGAAATATTGCTAGAATACCCCAAAACATAGAATAATAGAAGCAAATTCTTCCATTTATATTTAATGGCATATTTGAGTAATCCCACCATTTTACATGTAAAATTAATTCACCAATTAAACTTACTAAATATTCAGTTATAGATCCTATAAAGAAACCACCTACAAATAATGTAAAACCATTCTTTTTGAAATATTGAAGAAATAATACCATTATTACTGCCCCAACACCATATATACTACAAAAAGGGCCATATAAGAAACTTTGTCTGCTTTCAAGAACTCCATATCGTATAAGAGCAAATGAAGTTTCAATTAAGTAACCTGCAATACTATAAATAATAAAGTAAAATAGTATTTCCCATAAATCAAATCCTAAAATTTTAATTTTTTTCTTTTCCATAATTTCTCTCCTAATGTTAATAAAATTATTTTACTATAAAATATTCAAAAAATCAAATAAAAATACTTTGCTTTTGTAAAATCACAACTTTTCTTTAAATAACATAAAATATATCAAAAAAGAAAAAGAGGTGAAATAATGTCAAAATTTATAATTAAAGGTGGTAATAAAATTGATGGTGAAGTTCAAATATCAGGCTCTAAAAATGCAGCATTACCAATAATTGCTGCTACTGTATTGATAAAAGGAAAAACAATATTATATAATGTGCCAAATATTCAAGATGTTCAAACAATGTTTGAAATAATACGAAATATTGGAGGAAAAGTTCAAAAAAAGAATAATAAAGTAATTATAGATACAAGTAAAATACATACATATGAAATACCAGAAGAATTGATGAGAAAAATGAGATCATCTGTAATTTTAGCTGGAGCAATAATAGGAAAATATCATAAAGCTAATTTTTCATATCCAGGTGGATGTGAAATAGGTTCAAGACCAATAGATTTACATTTAAAAGGATTTGAAAAATTAGGAATAAATATAAAAGAAGAATATGGAGAAATAATTTGTAATACAGATAAAATTATTGGAACATCAATACATTTAGATTTTCCAAGTGTTGGAGCAACAGAAAATATAATCTTATCTGCATGTTTAGCAGAAGGAAAAACAATATTAACAAATGCAGCCAAAGAACCTGAAATAGAAGATCTAGCTAAATTTCTAAATAAAGCTGGTGCTAAAATAAGTGGAATAGGAACAGATAGATTAGAAATAAATGGTGTAAAAAAATTAAATGAGATAAGTTATAATATCATGCCTGATAGAATTGAAACAGGAACATATCTTGTATTTGCAGCAATTACTGGTGGAAAATTAAAAGTTACAAATGTTTGCCCAGATCATATACAACCAATAATAGACAAATTAGAAGATGCAAATTGTAAAATACAAATAGAGCGTAAGTCTATTCAAATTATCGGACCAAGAAGATTAAAAGCTGTTGATATAAAAACAATGCCATATCCAGGTTTTCCAACAGATATGCAATCAATATTTGCAACATTATTAACAACAGCAAAAGGGACATCAATAATTACTGAAAATATATTTGAAAGTAGATATAAATATGTACAAGAATTAAATAGAATGGGTGCAAAAATAAAAATTGAAGGAAGAAATGCGATAATAAAAGGAACAAGAAAGATTCAAGGAACAAATGTTGTAGCAACAGATTTAAGAGGTGGTGCTGCATTAATTTCAGAAGCATTGGTGGCAAAAGGAATAACAGAAATTGAAAATATACATTATATATTAAGGGGTTATGAAAACATTGAAAACAAATTAAAGAAAATAGGTGTCGATATCAAAAAAAACGACTAAAAAAGTGGATATATAACGCATTTGTTATATATCTTTTTTTTATTTATAAAATAATTAAACTTTTAGTATAAATTTTCAAAAAAAGTGGAAAAAATGATGTGAAATGTGATAAAATAAAAAAGGAAAATTTTGATTAATAAATTGAAAGGAGTACATATGGCTGAAAAAAGAAGAAATCCTTCAGCAAAGCTCAATAAACAAAGAGAAATAGAGCAAAAAAAGCGAAAAAAAAGAAGAGTTTTATTAATTTTAATATTAATAATTTTGATATTTTTAGCTATAGGAGCATATTTACTTAATTCAGATAAATTTTTAATAAAAGAAATAATAGTAGAAGGAAATAATCAATTAACAGAAGAAGAAGTTTGTGAATTATCAAAAATAAATATAGGTGATAATATTTTCAAAAAATTATCAATTGTAGCAAAGGTCAGATTAAAAGAAAATGGATATATTGAAGATGCTGAAATAGAAAAAATATATCCTGATAAAATCAAAATCACAGTACAAGAAAATACTAAAGACTTTCAAATATTTGTTGGAGAAGGTAAATACATACAAATAAACAGCCAAGGATATATAATAGATATTTCAACAGAAAAATTGGACATTCCAACAATAACAGGAATGGAAATACAAATTGAAGATTTTGAAAAACTAAAAAGACTTGATGAAGATGACTTAAATAAAATGGAACAAATATTACATATAGAAGATGAATATCAAAAGAAGCAAATTGAATATCAAATTCAACAAATAGACACAGGCAGTGAATTTATCTTACATTTAGATGATGATAATATAATAATTAATTTAGGAGATGTAACAGTTGATTTACCAAGTAAAATACTTTATGCAAAGAAATTAATAGAAGAAGAAAAAGGAATGCCTGGAACAATATTTATAAATGGAAATCTAAATGAAGGGTTTGAACCATATTTTAGAGCAAAATAGAAAGGAGAAAATATGACTAATAACAAAATTATAATTAGTTTAATATTAGGGGGAATGTGTTTGTTATTAACATATGGTATTGCTGTTCAAATAAAAACTACAACAGCTATTGGAACTGTTTCAAGTACAAATGCTACAGAAAATAATTTAAGAGATGCAGTTTTAAAATCAAAAGAAAAATATGATAATTTATATAAAGATTTAGAAAATGCAGAAAAAGAATTAGAAAAAGAAAGAAACAGTGCTACTCAAAATAATGGCGAATTAGAAGATTTAGAAAATCAAATAAAAGAAGAAAATAAAGTAATAGGATTATCAGATGTTACAGGTGATGGAGTTGAAATAGAGTTAAATGATAATCAAACAATACCAAGTAATAGTTATTTAGGAGATCCGAATGATTTGTTGGTTCATGATGTAGATATAATTAGAGTTATAAACGAAATTAAGAATGCAGGAGCAGAAGCAATTTCAATAAATGATCAGAGAATTGTTTCAACTACAGCTGTTGAATGTGATGGAAACATCATAAAAATAAATGGTGTAAAAATAGGAACACCATTTAAGATAAAAGCTATAGGAAATCAAGAATACTTAATGGGTTCATTAAATAGAAAAAGAGGATATCTTGAAGTTTTAAGAGAAGATTATATGCTAGTTGCAAAAATTGCTAAAGCATCAAATATAACAATTCCTAAATATACAGGAGTTATAAAATTTAATTATGCAGAAAGTAAATAAAGGAGGCAGAAATGAAAAAGAAAGAATTCAACAAAGAAAAATTGGGAATATCTTTTACTATTGGTATTGCATGTTTTTCTTTAATGCTTGTAATGTTTATGCAATTTAAAGTTGTAAAACAAACAGATATAACAGCTATAGAAAATATGAGAGAAAGTGAATTAAGAGTTGAACTTTCAAATTGGAACGAGAAATATAAAGAATTAAATGAAAAATATGCAGATATAACAAAGAAAATAGAAGAATATAAAAATGAGAGAGAATCTGATGAAAAAACAGCACAATTATTAGAAGATGAACTTCAACAATTAAATGAAATACTTGGAAAAACAGATGTTGAAGGAGAAGGAATAATTATAACAATAAAAGACAATGGTGGTAATGAAAATTCAGATGGTGAAACAATAAAAAATATAAAAGAACAAGATTTACTTTTGGTCATAAATGAATTAATATCAGCAGGAGCAGAAGCAATATCAATTAATGATAAGAGAATAATAAATATTTCAGAAGTTGTAGTAATAGGAGATTCTTATATAAAAGTAAATGGAGAAAGAATTTTATCACCATATATAATAAAAGCAATAGGAAATTCTACATATCTTGAAAGTGCTGTATCAGGAAAAGGTGGACAAGCTGATGCTCTAAAAGAAGCTGGACATACAGTAAGTGTAGATACAAGTAAAAAAGTAAAAATATTAAAATATGATGGTACAATAAGTACTAAATATATTAATTAGGAGGATAATATGATAATAATAGCAATAATGATAGGATGTATAATTGGGGCTTTAATAGGTATGAATGCACCATTAATCCCATATACATATTCTACTTTTTTAGCAATTGCTGTAATAGCAGCATTAGATTCTGTTTTTGGTGGAATCACATCAGTATTAAAAAAGAATTTTGATTTAACAATATTTATATCAGGATTTTTCTGTAATAGTGTTTTATCAATATTATTAACTTATTTAGGACAAAAATTAAACTTAGACATATATTTAGCAGCATTAGTAGTATTTGTTGGAAGAATGTTTACAAATTTAACAATAATAAGAAGATATTATATTGAAAAATGGACAGAAAAAAGAGTAAAAAAAGCAGAAGCAAGTAAGGAGTAGAGATACAAAAAATATAATTACAAAAATGTTACATATATTGCAAAAGTGTTACAAAAATATTTCAAAAATATTTCAAATAATCTTGACATTTGTCTCAAAATGTAATATATATAACACTAAAGAAAACAAGAAATAAATTGGAGGAATTATCTTGGCAATAGGTGATATCATAGTTGGTATTGATATAGGTACGTCTAAGGTCTGCACAGTTGTTGGTGAGGTTAATAACTTTGGGCAAATAGAAACTCTGTGTAGTACATCTTGCAAATGTAATGGACTAAAAAAAGGTAAAATCATAAATGAAGAAGAAATTAGCCTAAGCATAGCCAAAACAATAAAAGATGCTGAAGATGAAGCAAACTTCAAAATAAATTCAGCATATGTAACAATTCCTGGAAAATATGTAACAATAGTTCAAAATAGTATATTTAAAGAACTAAAAGACAAATTTGCAGGAATAGCTTTAAAAGATGTGCAAAGTGCAATTATGCAAGCTAAAGAAATAGAAATACCAGAAGGAAAAACAATAATAGATATAGTACCGTCAGAAGTTGTGTTAGATAACGGAAAGGTTGTTACAGATCCTGTTGGAAACTTAAGTTCAAGTTTCACATTAAGGGCACAAGTTATACTAGCAGACAGAGAGTATGTAAGACAATTAACAGCAATATTCAAAAGAGTTGGAATTGAAATTGATGGAATAGTGCCAACAGCATTAGCAGAAAGAAATTTAATGCTAGATAGTAATGAACTATATGATAATGTAATGCTACTTGATATTGGAGCTGGAAATACAGAAATAGGTGTATTTGAGGGACATACTTTTACATATACAAATACAATTCCCTTAGGAGGGGACAACATTACTAATGATATATCATTAGTTTTAAATATTTCAGAGGAAGAAGCTGAAAAATTAAAAAAACAATATGGACTTGCATTAAAATCATTCATAGATAATGATAATGAAATAATGTTAAACACATGCAAAGATGATAGCAGAAATAAAGTAATAAAAAGTTCAGAATTGATAGAAATTATTGAAGCTAGAATAGAAGAAATATTTACAATTATAAACAAAGATATAACAAATCAAAACTTGAAATCTGTGATAAACACAGTAATATTGACAGGAAGAGGAATAACTAATATAAATAAAAGTGATGTTGCTGGAAAAATCAATTTAAATATACCAGTAAAAATGTCAACAGGAAGATTAATTAGTACAGTAAAAGCAGAATATAGAACTAGTTATTCACTTGTAAGATACATAGCAGCAAGACCATTTGCCAAAACAGTATCAAGCAAGATTGATTCACAATCAAATACAAATATTTTTAAAGAAATCATGGAAAGAATAAAAGAATTTTTTTATTCTTAAAAATAAGTAAGTAAGATATATTATAAATTTATGGGGAGGAAATCTTTATGATGGAATGTGAAGATGTAACAATGATGGACGGAACAGCCACAATAAAAGTAATTGGTGTTGGTGGTGCCGGAAACAATGCAGTAAATAGAATGATTGAAGCGGGAATAAAAGGAGTAGATTTTATAGCTGTTAATACAGATAGACAAGCATTACAAAAATCTAAAGCAGGAACAAAAATTCAAATAGGAGAAAAAATCACAAGAGGATTAGGTGCTGGAGCAAACCCAGACATCGGTGCTCAATCAGCAGAAGAAAACAAATCAGAAATAGCTGAAACACTTAGAGGATCAGATATGGTATTTGTTACAGCCGGAATGGGTGGAGGAACAGGTACAGGAGCTGCACCAATAGTTGCTCAAGCAGCAAAAGAAATGGGAATATTAACAATTGGTGTTGTTACAAAACCATTTACATTTGAAGGTAAAAAAAGATTATCACAAGCTGAAAGAGGAATAGAAAGTCTAAAAGGAAAAGTAGATTCATTAGTAGTAATACCAAATGATAAATTATTACAAATTGTTGATAGAAAAACATCAATAAATGAAGCATTCAGAATGGCTGATGATGTTTTAAGACAAGGTGTACAAGGAATTTCAGACTTAATAGCTGTAACAGGAACAGTTAACCTAGACTTTGCAGATGTTAAAACAATAATGTTAAATACAGGTATGGCACATATGGGTATAGGAAGAGCATCAGGAGAAAATAGAGCAGAAGATGCTGCAAAACAAGCAGTACAAAGTCCTTTACTAGAAACATCAATAGAAGGTGCTAGAGGAGTTATCATTAATATAACAGGTGGTGAAGATTTAGGATTACATGAAGTAAATACTGCAGCAGAATTAGTTCAACGCAGTGTAGATCCTGAAGCAAATATTATATTTGGTACAGTTACAGATCCAGAAATGAAAGATGAAATCCAAATAACTGTAATTGCAACAGGATTTGAAAAACCAGAAGCAAGAAATTCAGGAAGTGTTGACAATTTAGTAAATAAAACATGGGAAAAGAAAATAAATTCAATTCCATCATCAACAGATATGAGTTCATCACAAGGAGATCTTGATATACCGGCATTTTTACGTAAAAACAAAAATAAAAATATGTAGTTAAAATAAAAAGAATCGGTTTAAAATCCGATTTTTTTTTATTTTTTTACAATAAGAAAAGACAGTATTTTTATGTTTTATGAGTTAAAATATAAAAAGAAAAAAGGTGATAAAAATAACTATATATTTAGATTTGATTTTTTTAGAAAATTTCATAATGAATACAATAATTCTTTATGCAACAAAAATAATATTAAAAACAAAAGCTAATTGTTTTAGAATTTTTATTGCAAGTATTATTGGAAGTATATACACAATAATTTTATATACAACAGAATTGAAAATATATTCTTCAATAATATCAAAAATCTTATTATCAATAATTATGATATATGTGGCATTTAAAGCTAAAAACATAAAAAAATTATTGCAACAAGTATTAATTTTTTATATAACATCATTTATTTTTGGAGGATTTGCACTTTATTTAATTTATTATATAAAGCCACAAGAAATCTTAATAAGAAATGGAGTATATGTTGGTTCATATGTTTTAAAAACAATATTGTTAGGAGGAATTTTAGCTTTCATAATAATAAAAATATGTACCCAAATAATGAAAAATAAATCAAAATCTTTATATTGTAATATAGAAATCAATATTGATAACAATGTTGTTAAAACTAAAGCAATGGTTGATACAGGAAATTTAGTTAAAGAGCCAATTACCAATAATCCTGTAATTATTGTAGAAAGTACTTTATTAGAAGGAATCATTCCATTAGAAATTTTAAATAATTTAGAAAATATATTATGTGGTGATTTAAAAAATATTTCAGAAGAAAATCAAATGAATTATATTGTTAAAATGAGATGTATACCATTTAAATCATTAGGAAAAGAAAATGGTATGTTACTTGGAATAAAATCAAATGAAGTAATTATTGAAAAAGATGATGAAAATAAAATAATAAAAAATGCGATAATAGGGATATATGATAAATCTTTGACGAAGAGAGGAGAATATAGAGCACTTATTGGCATTGATTGTTTATAATTTGTTAGAAATAATCAGATATTATCGATTATTTCTTTTTTTCTACAATAAGAAAAGACAGTATTTTTGAAGCCAAAGTTATAAAATGAATTTCAAGAGGTGAAAAAAATATGAATTTTTTAGAATTGATTAGAAAAAGCATTAATGCAATTTGTTTAAAAAACATAAATGAAAAATTAGAAGATGAGGTATTACCAATTTTTTATATTGCAGGAAGTCAAACATTACCTGCACCACTTTCTCCTGAAGAAGAAGAAAAAGTAATAAAAATGTTAGATAATGAACTAGAACAAAAAGAAGCAAGAAAAACACTTGTAGAAAGAAATTTAAGATTAGTTGTATATATTGCTAAAAAATTTGAAAACACAGGGATTGGAATTGAAGATCTTATTTCTATAGGAACCATTGGATTGATGAAAAGTGTAAATACTTTTAATTCAGAAAAGAAAATAAAATTAGCAACATATGCTTCAAGATGTATTGAAAACGAAATTTTAATGTATTTGAGAAGAAATAATAAAATCAAGACAGAAGTTTCTATAGATGAACCATTAAATAAAGATAGTGATGGAAATGAATTATTATTGTCAGATATATTGGGAACAGATCCAGATATAACTTATAGAAAATTAGAAGATGAAGTTGATATGAAATTATTAAGAGAAGCAATAAAGAAACTTAATGATAGAGAAAAAAACATTATGGAAATGAGATTTGGATTTATCAGTGGAAAAGAAAAAACGCAAAAAGAAGTTGCAGATGAACTAGGAATTTCTCAAAGTTATATTTCCAGATTAGAAAAAAAGATAATTAATAAAATGAAAAAAGAAATAATGAGTAAAACTGGCTAATAAATTGATTTAGCTAAATAAATATGTTATAATATTCCATGTAAAAGGAAGGAATTAAAAATGTATAAAGAATTTGGAATAAAAGAAGATATAATGAAATTAGCAGAATCAGTTGAAGAAGAATTACAACCAATTTATAAAAATATTGATAAAATAAAAGAAATAAATAGTCTAAAAGTATTACAAGCATTTCAAGAATGTGGTTTAGAGGAAAGACATTTATATTCTTCAACAGGATATGGAATTGATGAAATTGGAAGAAATAAAATAGAAGAAATATATTCACATATAATGAAAACAGAAGATTCATTAGTAAGAGCACAATTAATATCAGGAACACATGCTTTGGCTGTAACATTATTTGGTTTATTAAGACCTGGAGATACTATGTTAAGCATAACAGGTGCACCATATGATACATTACAAACAATAATTGGAATAAGCAAAGAACAAAGCAAAAGTTCATTAAAAGAATTTGGGGTAAAATATGAACAAATAGATTTAAAAGAAAATGATTTTGACATAGAAAAAATCATTGAAAAAGTTTCAAATAATAATATAAAATTAATAGAAATCCAAATATCAAGAGGATATTCTACAAGAAAAAGTTTAACAATAGAAAAAATTGAAAGAGTAATTAAAGAAATAAGAAAAATAGATAAAAATGTTATTATTATGGTTGATAACTGTTATGGAGAATTTGTTGAAGAAAAAGAACCAAGTGAAGTTGGAGCTGACATAATAGTAGGATCTTTAATGAAAAATCTTGGAGCTGGTATTGCAACAAGTGGTGCATATATTTCAGGTAAAAAAGAATTAATTGAATTATGTGCAGAAAGATTAACTGCACCTGGAGTTGGAAAAGAGATAGGACCATCTTTAAATCAAAACACAAATTTTATAAAAGGATTATTCTTTGCTCCTAGTGTTGTTGCAAGCAGTGTAAAAACTGCAATATTTTCAAGTAGGATTTTAGAAAAATTAGGATATAATGTTGATCCAAAATTTGATGAAAAAAGAGCAGATATTGTTCAAACAATAGAATTAGGTTCAGAAGAAAAATTGATAAAATTCTGCCAAGGTATTCAAATGGGCTCACCAATTGATTCAGATGTATTGCCTGAACCAAGCGAAATGGCAGGTTATGATGATAAAGTAATAATGGCAGCAGGAACATTTACAGAAGGATCAACAATTGAATTAAGTTGTGATGGACCAATAAGAGAACCATATATTGCATATATGCAAGGTGGATTAACATATGAATATGGAAAATTTGGAATATTAAAAGCAATATCAAATTTTTAAGCCAAAAGCCTTGTATAATAAGGATATTTGTGATATAAAGTAAATATATAAAATATACTGGAGGGGAAAATGGAAGATAAATATGAATATGAGAAAAAAACTATATTAATAGTTGATGATGAACAAAAGATAGTCGATTTATTAGTACATAATTTAAGAAGAGAAGGGTATAACACGATAGAAGCTAATGATGGAGTAACAGCTGTTGAAATTGCTAAAGAAAAAAGACCTGATTTAATATTATTAGATATAATGCTTCCTCGTTTAGATGGACTTTCAGTATGCAAAAAAATAAAGAATATATATAATGTACCAATTCTAATGGTAACAGCCAAAGATGATGAATTAGACAAAATTGTTGGACTAGAATTAGGTGCAGATGATTATATTACAAAGCCATTTAGTGTAAGAGAAGTTGTTGCAAGAGTAAAAGCTAATCTAAGAAAAGTAGAAGTTAATATGGAATATGAAAATATAAACAGAAAAGAAGCAGAAAAACAAGCTGAAAAAAGAAATAGCACAATACAAATAGGTGATTTAGTATTAGATTTAGAAAAATACGAAGTTCATATAGAAGGGAAAGTAATAAATTTAACACTAAGAGAATTTGAAGTGCTAAAATTCTTAGCACAACAACCAGGTCAAGTTGTAACAAGAGAAGCATTACTTGAAAGAGTATGGGGATATGAATATTATGGAGACATAAGAACAGTTGATGTTACAGTTAGAAGAATAAGAGAAAGAATAGAAAAAGATACATCAAATCCTCAAATATTAATAACAAAAAGAGGAGTTGGATATTATATTCCAAACAAATAAAAACGGACTTCTAAAGTTCGTTTTTTTATGAAGAAAGGGAAAAAATATGGAGATAATAGTAGGAAAAACATCAGGTTTTTGTGCAGGGGTAAAAAATGCAGTTCAAAAAGCAGAACAAGAATTAGAAAATAAAAATCAAGAAATATATTGCTTAGGTGAGCTTGTACATAATAAGCAAGTTATTGAAAAACTAGAACAAAAGGGACTAATTTTTATTGATAATATAAATAAAAACCATAAAAAAGTTATAATAAGAGCACATGGAATACCAAAAAAAATATATGAAAAGGCTAAAAAAGAAAATATAGAATTATTAGATTTTACATGTCCAAAGGTATTACAAATTCACAAGATAGCAGGACAATATGAAAAAGAAAATTATAGTATAATATTAATAGGAATTAAAAATCATCCAGAGGTAATAGGAACTATAAGTTTTTGTGGTAAAAATTCATATATAATAGAAGATTTTCCAGATATAGATGATTGTATAAAAAATATAGAAAAATATCAAAAAAACAATATATTAATAATAGCACAAACTACATTTAGTCTTGAAAAATTCAATAAAATTGTTGAAGAATTAGAAAATAGACTAGAAAACAGGTATAATATTGAAGTAAAAAATACAATATGTTATTCAACAAAAACAAGACAAGAAGAAACAGAACAACTTTCAAAAGAAGTTGAATACATGATAATTGTTGGTGGAAAGAATAGTTCAAATACAAAGAAACTATATGAAATAGCTGAAAAGAACTGTGCTAATTCAATACTTGTAGAAACTGTAGAAGAATTACCATTAGATGAAATAAAGAAATATAATAAAATTGGAATAATGGCAGGTGCATCAACTCCAATTGAAAGTGTTGAAACAATAATAAATAAATTAAAAGGAGAATAGAAAATGAAACTTAATATAGTAT
>CAKPLV010000004.1 GCA_934167735.1 uncultured Clostridia bacterium
AGCTCTTGCTTCTCCAACACTGTATGCTGGGAAATTGTATTGATGCATATATCTTTTTGCTGTTTCTGTATCTATTCCATCTAATTCTTGTTCTTCACTAATCATTCCTAATGTAACTATTGACATTACTTGTGTTTGACCTCTTGTGAATAATGCACTTCCATGTGTTCTTGGTAAAACACCAACTTCACATGATAATGGTCTTATTTCATCTAATGCTCTACCATCAACTCTTTTATGTTCATAGAAGATCATGTCTCTAACACATTTTTTCTCTAATTTATAAATTGCTTCATCAATTTCTTGTGCTCTTTCTTCTGCTTCTTCTTCTCCTAGTTTTTCTGTAAGAACATTTGTGATTTCTTCTGATAATTGTGCTACATTGTTGTCTCTAGTTTCTTTATCTACTTCTTGTACTGCTATTTTCATTTTTTCTGTGAAATTTTCTTCTAGATATTCACTTAATTCATGATCAACAGCAAATGATTTATATTCGAATTTTGGTTTTCCAATTTCTTCTTTTATGTCTGAAATAAATTTACATATTTTTTTAATTTCTTCATGTCCTTTTTTTATTGCTTGTAACATTGTTTCATTTGGAACTTCATTTGCACCTGCTTCTATCATTGCTATTTTTTCTGCAGTTCCTGCAACTGTTAGTGTTAAATCACTTTTTTCTCTTTGAGCTTCTGTTGGATTTATTACAATTTCTCCATCTACTAAACCTACATTTACAGCTGCTGTTGGTCCACCAAATGGTATATCTGATATTGATAATGCTGCTGAAGCACCTATCATTGCTGCAACTTCTGGTGAATTATCTTGTTCTACACATAAAACTGTAGCAACAACTACTACATCATTTCTGAAATCTTTTGGGAATAATGGTCTTAGTGGTCTATCTATTGCTCTTGAAACTAATATTGCTTTATCACTTGGTTTTCCTTCTCTTTTTTGGAATGATCCTGGTATTTTTCCTACTGAATATAATTTTTCTTCATAATCTACTGATAGTGGGAAAAAGTCTATTCCTTCTTTTGGTTCTTTTGATGCAGTTACATTTACCATTACAACTGTATCTCCATATTTTACTAATACACTTCCATTTGAAAGTCCACATAATTTTCCTGTTTCTATAACTAGCTTTCTTCCTGCTAATTCTGTTTCATAACTTTTAAACATATATTTCTCTCCTTTTTTATTTTTTGTGAACTTTATTAGATTGTAACCTCTATAATATTTTAAATGTTTTTTAAAACATTATACAAGCTACTTTTCTAATCAGAGTTCACTTTTTTACACCTATATTGATTTTAAAAAAGAGACGTTAGCTGTGTTGCAAACGCCTCATTACATACAACTTATCAACTATTTTCTTAGTCCTAATTTTTCAACTAATGCTTTATAAGCTTCTTCATCTTTTTTTGCTAAGTAGTTTAATAAATTTCTTCTTTTACCAACCATTTTTAATAATCCTCTTCTTGAATGGTTGTCTTTTTTATGAACTTTAAGATGTTCTGTTAATTCATTAATTCTTTCTGTTAAAAGAGCTATTTGAACTTCTGATGAACCAGTGTCTTTTTCATCTCTTTTATATTGATTAATGATTTCTTGTTTTCTCTCTTTAGTCATAATTACACCTCCTATTTCTTTTCTCCTTATACCGAGCAACAATATAGGTGTTTTTATTGCGCTAAGTTTAAGGAACAATTTTTTACATAGATATTTTACTATATTTTTCTTCAAAAATCAAGCTTTTCCAGTTATTTTATTAAATTATATCTCTTTTATTGAAACTATCATACATTGTAACTAGCATTAATACTACGCATACAGCCAATACACATAGTGCAAATACTAATCCTGTTGGTTGTGTTGTAATTATAGTCATTGGATTATATGCATCTGGGAATATTCTTCCTGCTATATTTAAATTATTAAATGGTATAAATTTTACCCATTCTTGTTTTATGTATTGATTTATTATTAGCATCATTATTCCATTTCCCATATATGTTGCAATACCGAAGCTTACAGCTACTGCAGCATTTCTTGTTATTGTTGATAACATTAGTGAAAATATTGCAAATATTATTACTGGTATTAATTTTACAAAATATGTTTCAATCATATATATTGGATTAGATATTTCATGAACTACTCCGTCTTTAACATATAAATAAACTGATCCTTCTTGTGTAAATGCAACATTTGCTACTATTATTGTTAAAACAGACATTATTAATGTTATTATAATCATATAAAATAGTACTGATAATAATTTTGCAGTTACAATTTTCCATCTTTTATTTGGTGTTAACGCCCAGAATTTTATTGTTCCAGAAGATATTTCTGTTGCAATTTCTCCTCCTGCAATAATTATTGAAGCAACTGCTATAACTGCCATTACAAAACTAGTTGCTAAAGCCTCAAACCTAGCTCTATAATTACTATCTTCATAATTTGGATCTGGTATATTGTTTTCTAACCTATATATTCCAATTTTTATGTCATCTTCTAATTTTTGTTTAGATTCTACTGTCAACAATTTTTGGTTACCTTGATCTAAACCTGTTTTTAAACTATTTTGAGCATTTTCAATATAAGATATAATCATATTCTTCCAGCCATCTTTGGAATAAAAATCATATATTGTATCAATATTATATTTTCCTTTTAATTCTAATATCATTAATTTGTCATCATAATCTTGTTGTGTTATTAAATTGTTTTTTAACTCATCAGCTAATTGCTCTTTTTGATAATTTATATATTCTTTATAATCTTGTTTTTCAAGCATTTGCTCTAATCTTGAAATTTTATCTGAATTATTATCATTTACTTTTTCTGTTGCAATTTCCTCTATTACTTCTCTTTTCCAACCAGCATTATATAAATTTATATTGTATTTTAATGATATTTCATATTTTTCTTTTTGAACAGTCAAATCATATATTGTATCATCATCAAGATTTTCATTTTCTATACTTGATTCTATTCTTTTGATTTCTTCTTTAACATTTTCTTTCCATCGTTCTGTTTCTGCATTTGCACTATACATTACTATATTATCTTTATAATATTTTTCCATCAATTTTGTTAATGCTAATGTTCCAAATAATGATAATATTATTAGTATTAATATTATTTTTGTTGAAGCTTTTTTCCATGTTTTTATATTTTCATCAACAAATAGTTTCCATACTTTATTCATTTTCTTTACCTCCTTTTGTTGCATCAAAGAATATTTCCTCTATAGTGTGTTCTTTTGGCATTACTGCTTTTATTTCAACATCATTTATTGCTAATTCTTTTATAATAGAAGGTATTTTTTCTGTTAATGTTTCTACTGTAATTACATTATTTTTTACTATCGCATCTACTTCAAATTGTTCTTTTAATATTTGAAGTGCTTTTGCTATATCTTTAACTTTTATTTCTACTGTTTCTGTTTTTTCTTCTTCAATATTTACTATATTTTGAGTTGTTACTATTTTTCCTTTATCAAGTACTGATACTTTGTCACACATTAATTGCATTTCTGATAATATGTGTGATGAAACAAATACTGCAACACCTTCTTTATGTGATATTTCTTTTAAAATATCACGCAATTTTTTTATTCCAGCAGGATCTAGTCCATTTGTTGGTTCATCTAATATTAATACTTTTGGTTTATGTAATAATGTTAGTGCTAGTCCAAGTCTTTGTTTCATTCCTAATGAATATTTACCAACCTTTTCATTTGCTCTTTCTTTTAAATCAACTAATTCAAGCACTTCTTCAATTCTCGCATTATCTACATTTCTAATTCTTGCATGTAATTTTAAATTTTCTCTTCCTGTCATATATCTATATAAATCTGGATTTTCAACAATTGCACCTATGTTTTCCATTGCTTTTTCAAAGTCTTTTTTTGTATTATATCCATTTACAAAGATTTCTCCTGAATCATTTTCTATCATTCTTAATATCATTTTTATTGTTGTTGTTTTACCAGAACCATTTGGACCAAGAAAGCCATATATTTCTCCTTCTTGTACTTGTAAGCTAATATCATCTATTACTTTTCTTTTTCCAAATGTCTTACTTAAATTTTTTATTTCTAATACCGTTTTTGACATTTTTATTCCCCTTTTCTAAAACATAATAGTATCATTTACATATCCATAAAATTGAATATTTGATGAAACTACTTTCCATTGTTCTCCAACTTTTTTTAGTATTATTTCATCTTTTGAAGTTTCATTACTATCTTTTTTTATTTTTTCTTCTTCAACATCTAAATATTTTGAAGTAGTTTCTATTTTAGAATTAAATGTAACTGTTACTTGATCTTCATCAAATTCATATCCTGTTATTTTGCTTATTTTTCTATCAACTTTTGTTTTTATAAATCTTTTATTGTTTTGTTGTTCTATAATAGATTTAAAATAAGTAAATTGAAGTTTTACAGCTTCATCATTTTCTATCATTAATTTTCTTAATTCTGTTTCAGCTTCATCATAAAATTTTTCTCTATCTTCAGCTTTTATGTCTTCATTTAATATTTGCATGTTTTCTGGATATACTAAATATTTATTTGTATATTCTATAAATTCATTACATGCTGTTTGTATTTTATTTTTTTCTGTTTCTCTTTGTTTTTCAAGAATGTTTGTATATATTGCTACTGCTAAAATAGCAATAATTGTTAATATCAATCCTTTATTAATTTTTTTAAAATATTTCATTTTGATTTCCTTTCTTTATGAATTTAATATTTGAAGTATTTCTTCATCTTTTTTTAGATTTGGACCTAAAAATTCATAACATTTTTTACTTACATTCATTGCAACTAACCCAATTTCTTTGTCTTCTCTTAGTCTGTTACTTGCATATTTTATTATTATTGGTTTATTGGTTACTGCCATCATGATAACTTCTTTGTCATCCCTAAGTTCTTCATTTGTAAAATATAGTATTTGCCCTGTTTTCTTCAAACCTGCAAGTAATAAATCTTTATCTCCTAAGAGATTTTCTTTTGCATAACAATATGTCCATCCAACTTCACTAACTGATTTGTATACAACTTCTCTGTCAGCTTTTAATCTGTCACTTGCAAATTCTAATGCTTCTGGATTATTTTCTATTGCTTCTAATACTATTTCTTTGTCATCTCTTAATTCGTCACTTGCAAATTCTAATAATGCTCCTTCTTTTTTTACATTTTCTTCTACATATTCACGATTTGTAGAATTTTGCTTCATTCTAGTTACTTCTACTCTTTCTGGCATTCTTTTCCCCCCTTTATAAGAAAAGTCGCTTTGTCATAAAAAATAATGACTATTTTTTATAGTCATTATATCATATTTTTATTTTTTTACTATTAATTTTTTATTAATTTTATGAAACTTTTTTATTTCTTAATTCACTAGCATATTGTAATGTTATTTCATTTATTTCTCCTGATGATATTCTTGCAATTTCTGTTAAGACTTCTTGCTCATTTAATAATTTTACACTTGTTTTTGTTCTTTCATTTTCTACTTTTTTACTTATATAATAGTTGTAATCTGCATTTGCAGCTATTGGTGCTAAATGTGATATACAAAGTACTTGATGATTTTTTGAAATTTTATTTAACTTTTCTGCTACTGCTTTTGATGCTTTTCCACTTATTCCTGTATCTATTTCATCAAAGATCATTATTGGCATTTTATCAACTTCTGCTAATACTTTTTTTATTGCTAACATTATTCTTGACATTTCTCCACCTGATGCAATTTTGGTTAACTCGTTTTCACTTTCTCCTATATTTGTTTTTATAAATATTTCTACATCATCTTTTCCATCTTCAAAATAGTCGTTTTCTTTGTATTCTACTTTTACATTTATTTTTGCATTTTTCATTTCTAGTTCGACTAATTCTATATTTATTTTTTCACTTAGTTGTTTTGCATATTCTGTTCTAATTTTGTTTATTTCTGTTCCTTGTTGATTCATTTGTTGCTCTAATTGCTTTTTCTCTATTTTTAATTTGTTATTATATTCTTCAACATTTTCTATTTTTTCTATTTCTTTTTCTATTTCGTCACAATAGTTTAATATTTCTTCTATGTTGTTTCCATATTTTCTTTTTAAGTTATATATTGTGTCTAATCTGCTTTCTATCTCTTCTCTTTCGTCTTCATTGAATTCCATATCTGATGCATATTCGTTTACATCTCTTGATATTTCTTCTAATTCATAATATATGTTTCTTAATGATATTGATGTTTGTTCATATTTTTTGTCTATATCTTCTATTTTTTCTAATGATCTTATTGCTGAATTTATTACATCTAATGTGTTTTCTCCTAATGCCTGCTCTGCTTCTGATAAGTTTTTTGCTATTTTTTCGGAGTTCAGCATTATTTTTCTTTTTTCTTCTAGCTTTTCTTCTTCTCCTGATTTTAGCTTTGCTTCTTTTATTTCGTTTAGTTGATATTTTAATAAATCTAGTGTTCTTTGTTTTTCTTTTTCGTCTCCATAGTTTTCTCTTAATTCTCTTTTTATTTCATTATATCTTATATAATTTGCTTTATATTTCTCTTTTATTTGATATAATTTTTCTCCTATATAACTGTCTAAATATTTGATATGTGTTTTGTTGTCTAGTAATTTTTGATTATCATTTTGACCATGGATCTCTATATAATTACTCATAAATTTTCTTAGTTCTGCTACTGTTACTAATCTACCATTTATTTTACACATATTTCTTCCATTACTGTATATTTCTCTTGTTATTATTATATTTCCTTCTGTTGCATTTATGTCTTGTGGTGCATACATGCATATTTCAACATATGAATGATTTTCTCCTCTTCTTATCATTTCTTTTGAAAATCTGCCTCCACATATTATGCTTAATGAGTCTATTATTAATGATTTTCCTGCCCCTGTTTCTCCTGTTAATACATTCATTCCTTTGTTGAAATTTATTTCTAAATCATCTATTATTCCAATGTTTTTTATATGTAGATTTGTTATCATATGTTCCTCCTTGATTACTAAAAAAATGTTCGCTTTTATTATATTGACTTTTTTATTTTTTGTCAATAGTTTTGCGAACATTTTTTCTTTTTTATATTGTATCGTCGTTTTCTATCCAATCAGATACTTCTTCTATTCTATAGTGTTCTTTGTCATCTCTCATAACAACTCTTTCTATTCCTGCATTTATTATCATTCTTTTACATAGTGTGCATGGTTTGTTATCTGATATATATTCTCCGTTTCTTTTATTTACTCCAACTAAATATAGTGTTGATCCTAACATATCTTTTCTGTTTGAACTTATTATTGCATTTTGTTCACTATGAACAGATCTACATAGTTCAAATCCTGCACCGCTTGGAGTGTTATTTAATTTTCTTCTACAATAACCTAAATCTAAACAATTTTTTCTTCCTCTTGGTGCACCAGTATAACCTGTAGAAATAATTTCATCATTTTTTACAATTACACTTCCATAATTGTTTCTCATACATGTTCCTCTTTGTAATACCGCTTCTGCAATGTCTAGGTAATAATTAATTTTATCAACTCTTTCCATATTTACCATCCTTTATTCTAAATATTTTTTTAAGAATTTTCCTGTATAGCTTCTGTCATTTCTTACAATTTGTTCTGGTGTTCCTACTGCAATAATTTCTCCTCCTGCTTCTCCACCTTCTGGTCCTAAGTCAATTATATAGTCACATGTTTTTATTAAGTCTAAATTATGTTCTATTACAATTATACTGTTTCCTGTATCTACTAATCTTTGTAATATATCTATTAATCTGTGAACATCTGCTATGTGTAAACCTGTTGTTGGTTCATCAAGTATATAAAGAGTTTTTCCTGTAGCTCTTTTTGAAAGTTCTGTTGCAAGTTTTACACGTTGTGCTTCTCCTCCTGATAATGTTGTTGATGGTTGACCTAATTTTATATATCCTAATCCAACATCATATAATGTTTGAATTTTTTGTTTTATTTTTGGAATGTTTTCAAAAAATTCTAGTGCTTCTTCAACAGTCATATCAAGTACTTCCGCTATATTTTTTTCTTTGTATCTAACCTCTAATGTTTCTCTATTATATCTTTTTCCTTTACAAACTTCACAAGGTACATATACATCTGGTAAAAAGTGCATTTCAATTTTATGAACTCCATCTCCATTACAGCTTTCACATCTTCCTCCAGATACATTAAAACTAAATCTGCCTTTTTCATATCCTCTTAATTTTGCTTCATTTGTACCTGCAAAGATATCTCTTATTAAGTCAAATGCACCTGTATATGTTGCTGGGTTTGAACGTGGTGTTCTTCCAATTGGAGATTGATCTATATTAATTATTTTATCAATATTATCTAATCCTTTTATTGATTTACATTTACCAGGTTTCTCACTTGCTCCATTTAACTTTTGAGCTATATTTTTGTATAATACTTCATTTATTAATGTACTTTTTCCTGATCCAGATACACCTGTTACACAAGTAAATACACCTAATGGAAATTTAACACTTATATTTTTTAAGTTGTTTTCTGTTGCACCTACAATTTCTATATTCTTTTTGTTTCCTTTTCTTCTTGTTTTTGGTACTGCTATTTTCTTTCTACCACTTAAGTAATCTCCTGTAATTGATCCTTTTACATTTTTAATTTCTTCAGCAGTTCCTTGTGCCATAACATTTCCACCATGTACTCCTGCTCCTGGTCCAATATCTATTATTTGATCTGCGGCATACATTGTGTCTTCATCATGTTCTACAACAATTAATGTATTTCCTAAATCTCTTAATTTTTTTAGTGTTGCTATTAATTTATCATTATCTCTTTGATGTAATCCAATACTTGGTTCATCTAATATATATAATACTCCTGTAAGTCCTGAACCTATTTGTGTTGCAAGTCTTATACGTTGTGCTTCACCACCTGATAATGTTCCACTACTTCTTGATAATGTTAAATATTCTAATCCTACATCAATTAAAAATTGTAATCTTGAATTTATTTCTTTTAAAATCATATCTGCTATCATTTTTTGTGTATCTGTTAATTCAATTTCTTTCAAGAATTTTTGTATTTGTTTTATTGACATTTCTGTCATTTCATTTATATTTATTCCATTTATTTTTATACTAAGTATTTCTTTTTTTAGTCTTGTTCCATTACATTCATCACAATGCATATTACTCATATACATTTCATAGAAATCTCTCATTCCTTGAGATTTTGTTTCATTATGTCTTCTTTCTAGTGTTGGTATTACCCCTTCAAATGGTGTTTTAAATTTTCTAACTCCAAATGGTGATGCATATTCAAAATCTATTTCTTCTGTACCTGTTCCATATAAAATTTTCTTTAAAAAATCTTTTGGTAAATCTTTAATTTTCTTGTTTTTTATTTCAACACCATAATGTTTTCCTATACTTTCAAAATACATTTTGGCCATTGTGTCACCTTTTTTCATTGTGCTTGATCCAAATGCTTTTACACCATCATATAGTGTTTTATCTTTGTCTGGAATTATAAGATCTTCATCCATTTTCATTAAATATCCTATTCCTGAACATTTTGGACATGCTCCATATGGATTATTGAATGAAAACATCCTTGGTGTTAATTCTGGAAAACTAAAGCCACATTCAGGACAAGCATAATTACAACTATATAATATTGGCTTTTCTCCTATTACATCTATTAAGACTAAGTTTTCTGCTTTTTTTAGTGCTACTTCAATTGATTCTGTAAGTCTTGCTTGTATATCAGGCTTTATTTTTAGTCTATCTACAATTATTTCTATTTCATGTTTTTTATTTTTATCTAATTTTATTTCATCTGTTAGTTCATAGACTTCGCCATCTACTCTTACTCTAGCAAATCCATCTTTTTGTAAATCTTCAAATAATTTTGTATATTCGCCTTTTCTTCCTCTTACCACTGGTGCTAATACTTGAATTCTTGTGTCTTCTGGTAATTTCATGACATTATCTACTATTTGGTCTATTGTCTGTTTTTCTATCTTTTTTCCACAATTTGGACAATATGGTTGACCAATTCTTGCATATAATAAACGTATATAATCATATATTTCTGTAACTGTCCCTACTGTTGATCTTGGATTTTTTGAAGTTGTTTTTTGATCTATTGATATTGCAGGAGAAAGTCCTTCTATTGATTCTACATCTGGTTTTTCCATTAATCCTAAGAATTGCCTTGCATATGAAGATAAACTTTCTACATATCTTCTTTGCCCTTCTGCATACAATGTATCAAATGCTAATGAAGATTTTCCTGAACCAGACAATCCAGTTATTACTACTAGTTTATCTCTTGGTATTTCAAGATTTATATTTTTTAAATTATGTTCTTTTGCACCTTTTATTATTATTTTGTCATTCATTTTTTGCCCCCTAATTTTAAAATTCCTTCATTCCCTTTTTCATTTGACATTCTTATTTTATCACATACATTATGTTTAGTCAAAACATTTTTTCTCCAATTTATTTTATGTAACTCTTTACTTATAGCATTTTTTGATGTATAATAATCTATGCATTAAATTTTATATTTAAGGAGGTCACCTTATGTTTGCGTATTCATCAAGAAAAGACAGAAATGAACAGGCACTCGAAAACTTTATCAACTCATCTGCCACCACTTTAAATCTCATGCTTTACAGCGGAGAAATTAGATCCTTACGGAAGAAATTTCCACAGGTCTTGATAACTGAAAATAACAAAGGTGCAAATGAACTGTACAGCTGTACAGTTACCAAAAACTAACTAAAAGAGGATCACAATTGTGATCCTTTTTTACAATAATTTTTCTAATTCTTTTATTTTATCTCTAAGCTCTGCCGCTTTTTCAAATTCCATTTCTCCTGCAAATTTTAACATTTCATCTGTTAATTTATTTATTGTTTCTTTAATATCTTCTTCTTTTTCAAATTTATATTCAACACCAACATCTTCTGTTTGTATTGCTTTTATTGAATCTCTTATTGATTTCTTTATTGTTTTTGGAACTATGTTATGTTCTTTATTGTATGCCTCTTGTATTGCACGTCTTCTGTTTGTTTCTCTTATTGCTTTTTCCATTGAATCTGTTAATTCATCAGCATACATAATAACTGTTCCTTCTGTATTTCTTGCTGCACGTCCTATTGTTTGAATTAATGAACGCTCTGAACGCAAAAATCCTTCTTTATCTGCATCTAGAATTGCAACTAATGATACTTCTGGAATGTCCAAACCTTCTCTTAATAAGTTTATTCCGACAAGTACATCAAATTCTCCAAGTCTTAATTTTCGTATTATTTCCATTCTTTCTAATGCTTTTGTGTCTGAATGCATATAATTTACTTTAATATCCATTTCTTTTAAATATGATGTTAAATCTTCTGCCATTTTTTTAGTTAATGTTGTTACTAATACTCTTTCTTGTCTTTCAACTCTTATTCTTATTTGTTCTATTAAATCATCTATTTGATTGGTAACTGGTTTTACTTCTATTTTTGGATCTAATAATCCTGTAGGTCTTATTATTTGTTCAACTACATTGTTTCCTGAATGTTCTTTTTCATAGTCTGCTGGTGTTGCACTAACAAATACAACTTGATTTATTTTTTTCTCAAATTCATCAAATGTCAATGGTCTGTTATCATATGCTGATGGAAGTCTAAATCCATACTTGACTAATGAATCTTTTCTTGCTTTATCTCCATTATACATTGCCTTTACTTGTGGAATTGTTGCATGTGATTCATCTATTAATAACAAGAAATCATTAGGAAAATAATCAAATAATGTATATGGTGGACTTCCTGGTTCTCGTCCACTCATATGTCTTGAATAATTTTCTATTCCTTGACAAAATCCTGTTTCTTTCATCATTTCTATATCAAAATTTGTTCTTTCTTGAATACGTTGTGCTTCAATTAATTTATTTTGATCTTTGAAATATTTAATTCTTTCTTCAAGTTCTTCTTCAATTGTTACAATGGCTCTTTCCATTTTAGCTTTATTTGTTACATATTGTGATGCTGGTGGTATTAATACATGCATTCTTGTTCCTGTTGCTTTTCCTGTTAATGGATTTATTTCAGATATTTTTTCAATCTCATCTCCCCAAAATTCAACTCTTAATGCTGATTCACTTTGTGATGATGGATATATTTCTAAAATGTCTCCTTTGGCTCTGAATGTTCCTCTTTTGAAGTCTATTTCATTTCTTGCATATTGCATGCTTACCAATTTTTTCATTATGTCATCTCTAGATTTTTCCATCCCAGGTCTTAATGATAACATCATTTCTTGGTAATCTTCCGGATCTCCTAATCCATATATACATGATACTGATGCTACAATTATTACATCTCTTGTTTCAAATAATGATAGTGTTGCAGAATGACGCAATTTATCAATTTCATCATTTATTGATGCATCTTTTTCTATATAAGTATCTGATTGCACTATATAACTTTCTGGTTGATAGTAATCATAATAACTTACAAAGTATTCAACTCTGTTCTCTGGAAAAAACTCTTTGAATTCAGAATATAGCTGTCCAGCTAGGGTCTTATTATGTGCTAAAACAAGAGTTGGTCTTTGTGTTTTGGCTATTATATTCGCCATTGTAAATGTTTTTCCTGATCCAGTTACTCCTAGAAGTGTCTGGAATTTCTTGCCTTCTTCTATTCCTTTTGATAAATATTCTATTGCTTCTGGTTGATCACCTGTTGGCTTAAATTCTGAGTGTAATTTAAACATTTTTCCTCCATTTTTTATTATCTATTCTTCTATTATTATTTTATATCATAAAAGCTAATAATTATCAACTTTCTCATTGCTTTATCCAATTTTCCCCATTATCATTAGAACAATATGTCTTATAATCTCCTCCATTATAGTCTCCATCAGAACCTTGTGAAATCTTCATATATATTGTTCCATTTTCAACAGTTGGTAAATTATAATAGTCATATATATCACTTGTTTCTACTACAAGCTCCTCAAAATTATAGCCACCATCTCTTGTAATGTACATTGTTGACTTTTCTCCTCCAACAGATGGCATAGACAAAAATCCAACTTTTTCATTTACAAATTTGAATTGTGTAGATGTTCTAAAAATCTTTTCTTCATCACCTATTCCATAAAATATATTTGTCCAAGTTAGTCCACCATCTTCTGTTTGGCATAATTCTCCAAAAGCTTGTCCTCCAAGTGCTACATCTTCGAATTTTAACATATATCCTATTTTTGAATTTATAAATTGTACACCTTCAATTGTAAAATCATTTTCTATTTCAGTTGTATTCCATGTTTCACCTTTATCATCTGAATATACTAAATATCTCTTATCATCTTTAATATAATAGAAAATTATTTTTTCTTCAGATATTTGATAATTATTTTCCTTATATGAATCTTGCATATTTGAAAAATCACCAGGAACTTCAATAACATCTTTTCCGTCTAAGCTAACATATAAAATACCATTTTGAATTTTAAAATCATTTTTTGCAACACTAACAACATTATAATTGCTTAGATCATTAGCATTTTTATATGTCATACAATATAAAGATTCTAATTTTGTTTTATCCATTGAAACTTCAACAAGAGTAATAGTTCCATCTTTTTTTATAATATTTGTTTTGTCATCTATTTTACAATTTTTATCTAACCCAATTACATATTTAGGTACTTCATTTTTATATAATACAAGCGCTATTGTTCCATATTGTTTACATTTATCATATTCAAAAAGTTCGCTCTTTCCATCTTTAGTTATTTTTATTCCTTTGCTGTCAACTAACATTTGCGTTGGTTTTCCATTTGTTGTGAATACTTGCCAATTTCCTAATAAAGAATTTGCTACATAATAATATGAAATCCCATCTCCTCTATCTCCATATGTTACAACATATTCTCTTAATCTATTATTATTGTCCTTGTATGTTATTCCACATATATCGTTTTCTATCCATTGTTTTTTTATTTTTCCAGTTACTTCATGATCAAATTGTTCATTTTCTTTTGCAAATATAAATAATTTTGCATTTTTATACAATTTAATTGCCCCTGTATCTTTATCTATCTTTAGCACTAATTCGTTTGAAAAGTCTCTTGAAAAACTAACAATACTTTTATTTTTTAATCCATTGTTACACATGAATGCAATATTCATTATTGTTAATATTACTGCAATAGTACCAATTATTACATTTACCTTTTTCTTTTTTATTAAGAATACTACACTACTTATTGCTGATAATAATATTATTTGGTTTATTATATATTCCATTACATCTGTAACGTATTCGTAATTATGTCTTTTCAAAATGATTAAATAAACAATTTGTAATATTAGTGAAATTATAAATATTATTATTGAAGTAATTCCTATTCCTTTTTTTATTTTTTCTATTTTCTCTTTTCTTTTTTCTTTTATGAGATTTCCAAACTTTTTATTTTCCATTTCTTTTCTCCTTCAAAAAATTTATAAAAATAGTATCATTTTTCTTGTATTTTTGCAATCGACTGTTGGTAGATTTGTTCTTATATCATAAAAAAAGCCCTTTATTTCTATATAGAAACAAAGAACTAAATTTATTTTATAAGACAAGATCATCATCATCTTTTTGTTTTATTCTTCCTAATCTTTGAACAATTTGGTCTACATCACTTCTTTGTAACCCATCTCCGAAGCCTTTTCCATTTCCAGTTGATATCTTTATTAGTTTTTTCATTAATGCTTCATCATAAGATTGAAATATTTCATCATCTAAAATAACAAAATCTTCTGTACCAGGATTATCTGCTAACCATTGTTTTATTTCTTTTCCACGAATGTTATTAATAAATGGTGTTAAGTCAACTGGAATTTGTAGGTCACGCAATAATTGCGTTAGTAATCTGCCACTTCTTGTATATCTGGCAGATGCTGTTATTACAACTTTTGCACCTGTTTCGTCAACAGCTTTTTTCAGCAACTTTACCTTTCCTATATCAACATCACTTTCAACTCCATCAGTATATAGCCATTTCATATTGTCAAAATATTCATCAGAATTTAATACTCCATCTTTATCTAAAAAAATAACTTTCATTACTACTCCCTTTAACAAATTGTTTTATAAAAATTTTAATATATCTTCATAAACAATTTTGTTATTTTCTTCATTTAATATTTCATGTTTCATATTATCATATAATTTACTACTTATATTTTCATATCCTATGTTTTTTAGGAAGTCTTGTGCTTTGTACCAGTCTTTTTCTGATATTATTACAGGATCTTCTCTTCCTGCAATAAAATATATTGGTAATTTCAAGTTTTTCTTTTGATAAATTTTTTCATTATATATATCAATCATTAGTCTAACTATATTTTCATATCCATTTAAAGTATATTCGTACTGACATAGTTCGTCTTTATTATATTTTTCAACAATATCTTTATTATTACAAATCCAACTGTTTTGAACTTGTCCTTTTTTATCATAGCCTTTAAACATTATCTTTTTCAATGATTTACTATGATATTTTTCTCCTTTGACTGTTTTCATTATTTTTATAATAGCAAGTCCTGCTTTTGCACCTTTGTTTTGACTTGGAGAACCACATACAATTAATTTGTCAATTTCATCATCATATTTTGCAATAAATTTTCTTACTATCATTGATCCCATACTATGACCAAATAAAATGATTTTCTTGTTTTTAAATCTTTCTTTTAAATATTTTGTTATTTGATAAACATCTTCAACAACTGCTTCAGCTTTATCATCATAAAAATATCCTAAATCTTCATCTTTTCTTATACTTTTTCCATGTCCTCTATGGTCATGAATTATGCTAACATAATTGTTTTCTGCTAGATATTTCATAAGGTCTATATATCTTTCTTTGTGCTCATTCATTCCATGTACTAATTGTACTATTCCTTTTATTTCACCTTCAGGAATAACCATTATGCAATCTAATTCTAATTTATCAACTTCTGAAGTTAGTTTTATTTTTTCTTCTTTCATAGTTGACCTCCTTACATACTTATTATATACCACATTTTTAATTATTTTTCAAATACAGTTAAATAAATTCAATACCGTTTATCACAAAAAAAGACCTCATGTCTCTTTTGCTTGAAAAAACATTCTGCAATGATATAATAATTTCAGGAGATAACTATTTCAGTCGATGAAAAAAAACACTAAAATAAAATTTGGTATATTATTTACTATTTTAATTATCTGTGCAATTTCATTAGCTATATATATCCCATTTTATAGATCTAAACAGTTTGATAATTATGGTAAAGAAAATTTGATTAATTATTTAAATAGTATTACAGATGAAGATCAAAAACAAAATGAAATTAAAAAGGCAATTGAAAATGGATGGATTACAGAAAATGATTTACATTAAAAAAGATATAATTCAGTCAATTAGACTGAATTATATCTTTCTTCATTATCTTGGCATCTTGTTTTCGTTGTTTTCTTTAAACTGCTTCTTATACTGATACATATGTGCATCAGCCTCTTCTATCACTTCTGTGATAGATTTCTTTTCTTTCGGATTATAACTTCCAATTCCGTATGATACATGTGGAAGTTCTTTCATTTTGAATCTTTCCTTTTCAAGTAAAGAAATAAATTCAGCATTAAGTTCTTCCATATCACATTTCTTTTCAATGATAACAGCAAATTCGTCACCACCAATGCGATAACAATATCCATTCTTACCATACGTTTTCTTTATTGCCTTACCTATCACTTTTAGTACTTCATCACCGAAATTATGTCCATAAGTATCATTGATCTCTTTAAAATAATTTACATCAAAAATTATTAATAAAAATTTCCGATGTTTGTTATTCTCAAGATACAACTTATAGATCTTTTGATTTAACAATCCTGTTAAACCGTCATTTCGTTGAATTGTACTATTATAATAGTTAAATAACAATATCTGTACAATTGTAGTTACAAGCCAAAAGATCTTTGTTTCAGGAAAATCCACTTGTGCTTTTATACCAATACCCATTAATAATGCGATTAGTATAATTTCTCCATTTTTTCTATTTTGATATTTTATTCCAAATTTTAAAACATCAAGAATTAGATAAAATGAAAAAAACAAATACATCTCTAAAGATATTCCCAAAACAGTCATGAAAATTATGAAAATTCCATACAACATAACTCTTTCATATTTGGGTTTTATCTTAAAGATTAGTATAGAACTTGCAAGTGGAATTGCAGGCCTCATTAGAGTTTCCAAAAAGCTTGCAAAGTTTTTAGTGGTAATAACAAAAATTGCATCATATGGCCACATTCTAAGTTCTCCT
>CAKPLV010000005.1 GCA_934167735.1 uncultured Clostridia bacterium
ACATTAAAAGCCAAAATATTAGATCCGTTAAATTCAAAAGAATATGGATTGTATTTTGGAAAAAGTAGTACTGCAGACATAAAAAATATTGGAAATGATATTAAATCAAAGAAACCAATAACTGAAAATGATATGTTAGAGCAATACAATAGAATAAAAGATTCTTTAGTTAGTGGAGCAAAATTTAAATATATATCTGGCTGGACTGATTATGCAGGAAACATATATAAAGATGATTATACAAAAATGGAAAATCCTAACAGTTTGTATGAGTTTATACAGTCATTCCCTGCTAATAAAGAAATAACATCTGGAGATGAATTGAAGCTTATAGATCAACAAAATGTTGCACTAGACAAGGCAATGATATCAACAAGGTTTTTTGTATTTCATGAAGAGCCATTAGATGGTTATGAAAGCAATGAGGATAGTTTAATATTATTTGAGTTTGCATTTGAATGGCAGGATTTGGGTATAGACTCAGAAAGTAATCTTAAGATAAAAGGTACACGTATGGCAAGAATTACATTAAACAACTCTCCATATGGTAAAGAAGCTGACGCTAATGGCGTAAGTGGTACGGATTTCTTTTATAATTCATTCATGCCTGCAATAGTACATAATGTTTTAAGAAATCTAAAAGAATATAAGGACTTAGATTGTTTTGAAAAGGGAGGATTTAGGAAATATAAGTATTTAACTGATTCAGGAAACTATAATGTATATAAGGGCACATATGATACTGGAATTACTTTTTCAGGTGCTTATAATGATTATAGTCCAGATAATGAATTAACTGCGGATGGTCATTATGTACTATTTTGGCTAATGGGTGCAGGAAATTATGGTAATGCAATTAAAGATCCACAATTTAAGGATGAAAGTAGATATAATTTTTATCAATACGTAGTAAATAGTTTCGGCGCAGCTATTATATTGCCAACAACTAATACACTAATATTTTCTATTGCAAATGATGCTATAAAAGGAAATTATGAAATAGATATAGCAAAAGTGGGAAATATTGATGATGTAAATAATAAAGAAAAATATATTGGAGGAGTAAAATTTACAGGGAACTCCATAACAGATAAAACTACGAGTGACATTGATATTACGACAGAACGAGAAGAGAAAGCAATTGATATAACAACAAAGCATGGAGCTCTTACAAAAATAAATAATACTGTGATTATACGTAATGAAACAGTATCCGATATATATGAATTACAAGAGGGTGATCCACCAAATGGATTTACAAAATATGAACATAAGATTAAACTTGAAATTACAAAAGAAGTTTATTCATATGGAAATCTGAAGAAAAAGAACAGAATAAAAGATATATATGCATATATTGATATAAATGATGATAATAAGTATGACGAGAATGATGGAGAATATTACAAAAAGCTTGTATGGAGTTCTGGAGAGTCAATTGAAACAATATTAGATGACCATATATATATTAATGTTGAATCACAAAAAGGAGATAATGTTGAGCAAAAAATTATATTTATAGTAAAAGATGACGAAATACCATCAGGACAATACCAAATGAACATAGTAAAGAAAAGCCTAACAGATACACAAAAAGATAACTACGCTTCAACAGAAGCAACATATCAAAATGCTTTAGCTAGTGCAGTATATAGTGTAACTAAAAAAATAAACAATGGTTCTGAAAACACATCATCTGTAACAACAAAAGCATCAGAAATTCAAAATATAACTGGTGGTATGGTTACAATAAATGATGTAGATAAAACAGATCACTATGTTATAAAAGAAACAAAAGCAAGTTTAGGATTAAATAAAAGCTTAGATGGAACAGAATTAGGAATAACTATTAAAAAACGATTAAATACAGATACAAATAAATATGAAATTGATTATATAACAGCGACATTTACAGGTATTGATGGAGAGGAATATTTAACTCCTGGAGAAACATTATATTTAAAATCAAAATATTCTTCAAAAAGTTATTTTAAAGATTATGTTGTTGCAATTCAGCTTAAACAAAATGCAGGTGATAGTGGAGATATAACTGTTACATGGAGAAATGAAATACCAACTTGGGGAATAAATTTAATTAAAGTTAACGAGGAAGGAGATTTAATTAAAACTGAACCAGCAGAATTCTCGATTGGATTGTATGAAGACGAGGGCTGTCAAACAGAAATTAATAAAATAAGTGACAAAGATGGCAATGAAATCTCAAAAATAAATTCTACACGTAATGGTGTGATCAACCTTGAAAATATTAAAATACCTCAAAACTTTATAAATAGTGGCGCATCAAGTAAGAAATATTATCTTAAAATTACTGAAATTAAAGCTCCAACAGATTATATAAAAAATAGTTCACCATTAGTAATTCCTATTGAATTCACCTTAAGTAGTAGTGGCCAGTATAATGTAAATGTTATAAAAAGTAATGCATTTGTTAGGGTAGGGTCTAACAAAGTAGGATATGAAAATTTAGGAATAAAAATTAACTTTGATATAAATGAACTAAGTATTACATATCCAAATGAACCAGAAAAATTTTCTTTATACATTGCAAAAGTAGATGAGAATGATCAATATGTTTCTGGAGTTGAATTTAATGTCAATGGTAAAGGTGGATATGTAACTGCTAGTGAAAATTCTGAAGCAGGTTCAAAAGGTACAGTATTGGTTGTAGATGGAGAAGTAGTACCACAAAGTGCTGATAATACATTTAAATATGAAATTTCAGAGATAAGCGTAGGGAACAATGACCTAATTAAACTAAAAGATTCTATAACAGTATATGTAAAAACAAAAAATAACGGAACTAAATATACTATAGGTTCTGTATCGTTTAGCGAAAATTCAGTAGTAAATAGCATACAAGTATCATTGGAAAACAATGTAAAAGTTACAGCAAGCATTGAACGAGTTGGTAATATAATAACAGTCAAAGTACCAAACACAAAAACCGAACCTGGAAAATATCAATTAAAATTACGCAAAGTAAATTCATCAGATAATAATTCTCCAGTTTCAGGTGTTACATTTAGTGTTAAAGATGGTGCAAATACTGCCAAAGATTACACAACAAATAGCCAAGGTTTAGCATCTGTATTTGATAGCAATAATGCTAAAACTATAAATGAAGATAATGTTGATACACCTGATACATACACAATTACAGAGGTTAAATTACCAAAAAATAGCAATCTTGTTAAATTATCAGAAAGTGTTGAATTTGTTGTAAACAAGAAATTTGATGCAGATTCAAATACATATTATGTAGATAGTGCAACATTTAAAGATGGAACTACACGAAAACAAGTTTCTTTACAAAATGGAAAAAAGGCAACTGTAAGTATAGCTGTAAAAGATAATATTGTAACAGTAACTGTTCCAAATGAAATGAAGGGAAGTTTTGAATTTAATTTAATAAAATATATTAAAGGAACAACTACACCTTTAGCTGGAGCTAAATTTAATATAACAATTAACGATGGAAGTAAAGACATTTATAAAAATACTGCATCATTGATAACAAATTCAAAAGGAAAAATTACAATACCAAGTGATAAATTAAATATTGAATCAGTTGGAAAAACATATAGAATAACTATTAATGAAACTGAAGCTCCAACAGGATATACTCCAATAGGAATAGTAACATTTACTGCAACATCAATAAAATCTGGTGATGAGTATGTGCTAAAAGCAGAGCAAAAATCGGATGATAATAACTGCGCAAAAAACGTTGTAATTACAAATAAGGCTATTAATGTTGAGGTAGAAAATACACCTAAAAATGGTACTTATAACATACGATTAATTAAAAAAGACCAAAATGGTACAAGAATTAATGAAACAGCTAAATTTAGAATATCTTATGGTTATTGGGATGATAACTCATTTAATGAGGGAGTATTCCATTTATATCCAGCATATGTATTCTTAAATAGTAGTTCAGAAAAATCTGCTATTTGGAGTGATAATGGAAAAGAATTATCAACCAAAAATGGTATAATTTCTGTTAAAAACATAAAAATTGATAAAGATCAAATTGGAGAAAGATATTATTGGGTACTAGAAGAAACAGATGAACCAAATGGATATGTTAAATATAATGGAAAAATTATAATACCAGTAGAATTTGTTGAGGAAGGTAATTCATTAATTGTTAAAGATGTAAGTTCAGAAACTTGCGTAATAAGAAACGGTCAAAAGTTGTCATTACAAGATGCTGGAATTACATTTGATGAAAAAACACAAACTTTCGAATTTGAAGTTAAAAATACTAAGGAAACTGATGAAGGTGGATATAGTGTTGAATTAGTTAAGAGAGGTAGGACATCATCTGAAGATACAACTACAAAACAATTAGGTGGATTTAAATTTAATTTAATTGGAGCAACAGTTGATGGTTCACCATTGAAAGATATAAAAGGTAATGAGTATTCTAAAAATAATCCATATGTAATATCAACAAATGAAAGCGTTGCTTCAAAAATATGGACTGTAAATGATATGGATTTAAATAATATTCGTACTGATGATAAATATACCTTAAAAGAAGATGAAGCTTATAATAATAGTGGATATTATTGTGGAATAAAAGATGAAATTAACTTAACAGTACATAAAAAATCAGAAAAAGATGGAAGTGTAACTTATAAATCTGTTGAATCTGCTACTTTAACAGTTGGCAGTGATAGTGTTACAGTTTCGGCTACTGAACCAACTAAAACAATAACTAAAACTGTTAATGATGTTAGATTGCAAATAATAATTGCTTTAGAAAAGGTTGGAAATACCGAAAAACGAATTAAAATAACTGTTGAAAATCCAAAATTAAAAGGTAGCTTTGGATTAAAAGTTATTAAAACTGCAAATGGATCACAACCTTTAGCAGGAGCAGTATTTGATATAAAAGTTACAGATAACGTTACAAATAAAGTTTTAGCTGAACAAACAGGCGCTACATCAGATGAAAATGGTTTGATTACATTAAATAAATCTATCGATATTGAAGATGAAGGAAAAATGTATAAAATTGATGTAGTAGAAACTAAAGCACCACCAGGATATCAGATATCTGAAGCTACTAAGACATTTTATGTAAGATCTAAATTAAATGATGAAAAGAATGGTTATATATTAGAAAATGAAGATCATGGTGATTATGTCATTGAAAATAATTTAGTAACTGTTAAAGAAAATAACATTTCTGTTGGTAAATTTGGTTTACATGTTCATAAATATGGAAAACAAAATAATGGTAGTGGAAAACCAATAGCAAATGCAGTATTTGATATTACAATTAACAGGGGCGATGAAGTGGTGTATAAATCACCAAAAAGTGGAGATATAACTAATGCACGTGGTAAGATAGAAATATTATCTGATGCAGATGGAAATGAAATTTCTATGGTTGAGGGTGAAGTTTTTACAGTAAATATAAAAGAAACTTCAGCTCCGGTAGGATATTCAATACCAGATGAATTTGCTGGAAATGGTAAAACTTTAACAGCAACAGTTGTTAGAGATACAGATGGAAATTTAGTACTACAAGTTGGAAATAAAATATATGCTAATGCTATACTTGAAGTAACTGTTACAGAAAATGAAAAGAACCAAAAAGGTTCATATATGCTTAATTTAGTAAAATTAGGAGTAAATGAAGATGGCACAACAACACAATTAGGTGGAGTTACATTTAATATGATAAAGGCTTCTTTAAATGGTTACGATAATGTTGAAACATTATATGATGGTAAATATGTAAATGTTTCTGAACAACATCCACATGTGATAACAACAAGTGCGACAAGTCCAACTCCAATATGGGGAGATAATAATACTGGAAAGATTAATATAACTAAACAAGATTTCGACAATGACGATACTGATAGTTATACATTGGTTGAAAGCAATACTGGAGATAATGAGGATTATTATAAGGGTCTAAGTGAAAAAATAAAAATTGATATTACAAGATCAACAGTTGTTCAAAGTCAAAACGTATTACATTATGTAAAAAGAGTTTCTTTAACAATTGGAAGTGAAACTAGATCAATTGATATTGCATCAAATGAATTAATAAGTAATGAAAAGTACAAGGAAATTGTAATAACAAAAAATATTGACGGACAAGATATTGATATAAAAGTTCGAATTACAAAAGGAACAACAGATGCTACAAGTATACAATTAATTGTAGAAAACCCACACAGAAATGAAGGAAAATATAAAATTTCTTTACTAAAATATGGTGTTGATGCAGATGGAGTTAGAACTAGCCAACCATTAGGTGGAGTAACTTTCGGCAGAGTGATGACACAAAAAACTAGCCAAGGTACTGCTGAAGAAAAAGTTAATGACACAATTGTTACAAGTGATAAATCGGCTGTATGTATAAGTAATATTAATGGACTTAGCGACAGTGATGGTTATATATCAACAGAAAAAGGCGATAAAGTGGATAATTATACATTAACTGAAAAAAGTATTGGAGATAATACAGACTATGAAATTGGCTTAACAGATCCAATACAATTGGAAGTTAGAAAAGGTGTTACATCATATCAAAACCACGTTAAGAGCTCATATTTCGCAAGTGTATTATTAACTATTGGTAAAGAGCAAAGATATATTAATGTACTTAATGGTGATGATACAGAGCAAACAATAACTCTTACAAATAAAGATGGAAAAATGTTTAACGTAACAATAAAAGTTGAAAATAATACAGAAACAAATGTAGCAGACATCGTAGTTGAAGTGGAAAACCCAAGTGGACCTATAATATTTACATTTGATCTTAAAAAGTATGTTAAAAATGTAAATCCAAATCAAATTGTTGCAAATGCTCAATTTAAAATATCAATAATAAATAAAGAAACTAAAAGAGCTGTAACTGATGAAAATGGTAAATTTATTAATGGAACTAGATTATATACTGTTGATGAAAACGGTGAAATTATTATTAAAGGTATGGAAATAGATTCTGTTGGAACTGTTTATGAAGTAACATTAAGTGAATATAGCGTTCCAAAGGGATTAACAAAAATGGATAGTGTAATTAAATTCGAAATTGAAGCAGAAACTAACAAAAAAGTAAAAATTGTAGATAATTCATTTGGACTTTATAAATTAAAGAATGGTTCATATACTTTAGTGGACAAAAATGATAAGGAATATAGTTTAGTAAGAAAAATTGGAGTTAGTGAAAGTGAAATAGGAACAAGTGTTGTTGAAGTAATAATGGATAATACCGCTGAGTATCAATTTAGAATTATAAAAAGAAATGCAGCAAAAACTGCAGTTTCAGGAAGTAGATTTATAGTAATAAGAGAAAATACAGATGGAACATTGACACCAATTTTAACTGATCAACCTTCTCAGGTGTTAACAGAAAAACCAGACAAGCCTGGAGTGTATAAATACTATATTACTGAAACAGCAACACCTCCAAATTCTGATACTGGTTTACCAGGTGCTCAATATATTAATGTTTTAAGAGGAAAATTCTTGAAAGTATATTTAAAATATGAAGCTAATGGTAATTTGACTGTTGTAAATAAATATTCAAATCCTGAAAATAATTATTATGAATTATACGAAGGTGAAGTAAGCAATCCAAAATCTGGTGTAAAAATAAATTCAGATTATTTGAAAGATTATGTTTCAGTATCTATAAGTAATGTATATAGTTCTAAGTTTGAAAAAGAATTGGATATAGATATTGTTAACCCAATAAGTTATGGTTTGAACATTACAAAATTAAATGCTGATATTTCTGGTAATTCAACATTACAAAACGCTGAATTTAAAGTTAGAAGAGAAGTTGCTATGACAAATGGAAATACAGCAATTGGTACAAATGAAAAGAAATTCGAAAGTATTGCTACAAGCAGTACTGAAGTAATTGAAAGTGCAATGTTTGCTGGTAAATATATTTACTATATTACAGAAACTAAAGCTCCAAATAGTAAGTTTACTAATATATTAGAAAATCAATATATTAAGTTATATGTAATTGTAGATGGAGATGGAAGAGTTAGATTAGCTAATAGTAATTGGGTTGAAACAACTGGATATTTCGAATGGTATAAAGGTAATATTGATGATCCAAAGAGCACTGATGAAAAAGTTACAACAAATGGTCCTATGGGAATGTTTGTTAATGTAAATGTCTCAGAAAGTGATCATGTATATACAATTAACTTTAATGTATATGATCCAGTAAAGTTGGCATTTAAGATTTATAAAAAAGATGCAACCTCAAACACAAGATTAAAAGATATTAATTTCCAAATTGAAAATTATACTTGGTGGGGTTGTGGGAAGAAAGAATTTACTACAGATGAAGATGGTACTATTACATATGAAGCAGATAAAGTACCAGCAGGAATTTATGAATATAATGTTTCAGAGCTTGAATCTGATAATGAAATATTTAATAACTTATTTAAAGATTACAAAATAAAAATATTTATGAAAATCTCTGGAGATGGATCAATTAAGTTCGTTTCAGATAAAAATGGAACTGAATTTAGTAGTACCGTACCATCTGATAAGTATTTCCACATTTATAAAGGTGATGTACTTGTAGATAATAAAGCTAAACATTTAATCAATTTAATTTCACTAAAAACAGAAGCTGGAGAAATTCCAACTGTAGCATTAAAAGTTTCAAATACTAAAAAATATAAGATCGATCTTATTAAGAAAGATTCTAATGACAAAGAATTGACCGGAGCTTTATTTGAAGTTAAAAGAAATTCAGAAAAAGTATTTGATGGTGAAGTAACTGATAAAGTTGAAGTTTCAGAAGACGGTATTTTACCAGGAGAATATGAGTATTATATAACAGAAAAGAGCATTACAAATAATAAAGGTATATATGTAAATGTATTCAAAGATAAAGCTATTAAATTAAGCTTAACTGTAGATAAAAATGGAGCTATTTCATTAAAAGAAAATAATGGCTTGAAATTCCAAGTTTGCTCAATAAATAAAGATGGTAGTTATAATGTTTTGGATAAGAGCGATGTAGCTTATAAATTTGTAAAAGATATAAGTATTGTAAAAGATGCAAATGAAGTAAGTGTTGTAAATGTTGAGGTTGAAAACCCTACAAGATATAACTTTAATATAATTAAAAAGAATGCGGCTGAAACAGATGTAAATGGAAGTAAATTTACAGCTTATAGAGAAGATTCAGATGGAAATGTAACACAAGTTTTAAATAATGAAGAGCTAAAAATAATTAATGAAACTCCAATGCGTGCTGGAAATTACATATACTATATTACAGAAAATTCTACACCTACAAATAATAATTCTAAACCAGGTGCACAATATGTTAATGTTTTAAAAGGAAAATATATGAAAGTATATGTTCACCTAGATGCAAATGGTAGATTAACTATTACAAACAGTAACTTTGTTGGTTCAGAAAAATATTATGAATTATACGAAGGTGATATAACTACAAGAAATGGCAAAAAAATAAATAATGATTCATGTATATCAGTTAGTGTAGATTCTCGTGGTACAGCAAGTACAGAAAAGACTTTAGTAATAAATGTTGTAAACCCTGTTACTTATAATTTAGATATTGTAAAACAAGATACAACTGGAAAATCACTTGCTAACTCTAAGTTTAAAGTAAGAAGACAAGTTGTTTCAACAAATTCAAATGATAAAATATTTGATGATGCTGTTAATGATAAAGTAGAAGTAACTGAAAACAGAATGCTAGCTGGAAATTATATTTACTATATTAAAGAAACTAGTTCTCCAGCAACAAAATATTGCAATATTTTAGAAGATGGATACTTAAAGCTTTATGTTAAAGTTTATGGTGATGGAAAAGTAACTTTAACAAATAGTAAATTTGAAGATTCAACAAGTTATTATGAATGGAGAAAAGGTAATATTGATGACCCTAAAGATACAGATACTTTAGTTGCAACATCAGGACCAATGGGCAGATTTGTAAAAGCATATGTACAAGAATCAAATAGTATTTACACAATACGAGTAGAGGTTAAAAATCCACTTAAATTGGAATTTGGAATACATAAAGTTGTAGCAAATTCAGAGAATAATATACCAAATGTTAAATTTAATATTACAAATTCAATAAGTGGTAATACAAAAACAGTAGTAACAGATAAAGATGGTTTAGCATCTGTTTCAGAAGAAGATGTGAGTGCTGGTATTTATAAATTTGAAATAACAGAAATTGAAACAGCAAGTGAAATATATAATAATTTATTAGAAGGATACAAAATAGTTGTATATTTAAAGATTACTGGAGATGGAACAATTACATATGTTTCTGATGAAAACGGAACAGAATTTGGTAGTACAGTAGCTGCTGATAAACATTTCCATGTATATAAGGACAATACTAATGTAGATGCAACCAAGGAAGGCAAAGCAATTATTAGCTTAGTTTCTTTAAAAACACAAGATGGAGCTATTCCAAAAACTGTTTTAAAGGTTGGAAATACCTTAAATTACAAAATGAATCTTACCAAAAAAGATACGGCAAATAATACTTTAACAGGTTCTGTATTTGTTGTTAAAAGATTTAATAATGAGATATTTAATGGCGGGGTAACAGATGATACAGAAATAACTGAAAAAAATATGTTACCAGGTACTTACGATTATTATATAACAGAAAGTAGTATATCAAATAAGAATGGTACATATGTAAATGTATTTAAAGATAAAGCAATAAAATTATTCCTTTCACTTGATAATAAAGGCAATATAACAATAATAGAAAAAGGCGGCAAGAAGTTTGAAATATGTTCAGTAAGCAATGGAAAATATACAGTCCTAAATGATGATATTGCATATCAATTTGTAAAGAATATTGAAATTACTAAAGATTCAAATGGTGTAAACATTATTCAAGTTGAAGTTGAAAACCCTACAAATTATAACTTTAACGTAATTAAAAAGGATGCTGCTGAAAACAATGTAAAAGGTAGTAAATTTACAGCGTACAGAGAAGATTCAAATGGTAATATAAAACAAGTATTAAATAATGAAGAGCTAAAAATAATTAATGAAACTCCAATGCGTGCTGGAAATTACATATATTATATTACAGAAACAGCTACACCAGGAAAACAATATGTAAATGTATTAGAGGGAAAATATATGAAAGTATATGTTCACTTAGATGCAAATGGTAGATTATCTATTACAAATAGTAAATTCCAAGTTGCTGATAATTATTACGAAATTTATAAAGGTGATATTAGCAAACGTGATGGAACAAAAGTTGAAAACAGTGAATTTATAAGTGTAAATGTATCTGGTCCACAAAATAATGTTTATACATTAAATGTAGTTGTAACAAACCCTGTTAAAATAAATACAAATATTATTAAAAAAGACACTTCTAATAATGATTTAGCAAGCTCACACTTTAAAGTAAGAAGACAAGATGTTTCTACAAAAACATTTAGTGATAGATTTGAAGGAGAAGTTACATCAGGCATTGAAAAAACTGAATCACCAATGCGTGCTGGAAATTATATTTACTATGTAACAGAAAAATCATCACCTAGTGCAAGATATACAAATATTCTTGAAAAAACATACTTAAAAATATATGTTAAAATTTCTGGTGATGGTAAAGTTGTAATAACAGACAGTAAGTTTAATGAATCAGCTGGATATTACGAATGGCATAATGGCGATATAAATAATCCTAAAGATTCAGATACTAAAATTGATAAATCAGATCCAAGAAATCAATATATTAAAGATATTAGCACATCTGTAGAAGATAGTATTTACACAGTAAATGTTACGGTTGTAAACCCTGTAAAAATTAGAGTTAATGTAAATAAAAAGATATTTGGAGATGACGAAGTAAATCTTCAAAATGTTGAAATAAAAGCAGAAACACCAGATGGATTTACAGGAGTTGTAACAAAAGTAACAGATAAAGATGGTAATATAAGCTTTATAGACCAATATGCTAATGCGGGCTTAAGAAGATACTTAGTAACAGAGGCAAAACCTGCTGGTGAAGAGTTCGTCAATGTGCTAGAGCATAAAGAGATTTTAGTTTATACAATTGTAAAAGCAGATGGTACATTCCAAATCGTTGATGAAGATGGAGTGCCAACTGAAAATAAATGGTATGCGTATAATAATACAGATTCTAACAATAAAGTAAAACTTAATGAAAACACAGATGTAATTAAAAACTTTGTAAAGGTTAGTCAATCTGTAGGAAAAGATGGAATTTCAGAGCTTAACTTTGCAATAAAAAATCCACAGAAATATAAATTACATTTAAGAAAAATAGATAAAGATAATAAGAAGGGAATGAATGGAGTAACATTTGACTTATCAGTATCAGATGGAAAAAATATTGTAAAATTAAGAAATGCTAACACATTAGAAAATATGAACACAGAAGGTTTAGTAACATCAACAGTTGATGGAGCTGATGGAGTAATTGAAATAAATGATATTTTAATTGAAAAATCTGGAACATATACATATACATTACATGAACATTCAACAGATGGTATATTTGATTGGCTATATAAAAACCATAAAGATGATATTATTTTAAGAATAAAAATTGTTGTTAGAGATGGTAAATATGTAATTGAAAACCTAGAAACTGTACAAGGTGGAGATTATGTAGGAGACTTATCAATTGGTACTGGAATAGGTTCAACTATTAAAAATGAAAGAATAAAAGGTAAATATGACTTAATTTTAAATAAAGTTGATAGCTATACAGAAAAAGCATTAGATGGAGCAGTATTTAATATACATGTTGAAAAAGATGGTAAGGAACATACTTTATACAAATCTACAGAAGATGTAGATTCAATGGAACAAATTTTACCTGTAGATAATGTAGTTGTTAAAGATGGTAAACTTGAAATTAAAGACATTAGAATTGAAGAAATTGGAAGAGATAGACTTGAAGAATATACAATTGTATTGACTGAGGTAACTGCACCAAAAGGATATATGTTGTTAGATGCACCAATTAAATTAAAAGTAACAACAAATACAACTGGAAAATTTGATGATGAAAAATATATAGTTGAATCAGTTGAGTTAGTTAATGATGAAAATCACGGATTAGTTACATTTGATTATAATGAAAATAAGATTGTAGTAACTGCTAAAAATGAGTATTTCGATTTAGCATTAAGAAAATCTATTACATCTGTAGCATATCCAGATACTAATGAAGGTGAAATTACCGAGGAAGAAACAAAAGATAGAATTCCAGAAGTAATAACTGATGGAATAAATGAAGGACCTAATGGAGAAGATCCTACAGAAACAACAGCTGTATATAATCACAAGAAAAATCCAGTAAGAGCATATAAAGAGCAAGAAGTTATTTATACACTTAGAGTTTATAATGAAGGGGAAATTGATGGATATGCTGAAGAAATTACAGATCATTTACCAGAATGGTTAGAATTTGTTGATGACGACTTCAATAAAGAAAGAGGTTGGTCGCTTGATGAAAATGACGAAACTGGTAGAACTGTAAGAACAAAGAATTTATCAAAAGCATATGCTGATGAAAATGGCGTTGACAATTTAATTAAAGCTAAAAATAAAGTAACTGGAGATTTAGATAGTAAAGAAATTCAAATTAAATGTAGAGTTTCTGAAAAGGCTAAGTTAAAAACTGTATTAACTAATATAGCAGAAATTAGTTTAAGCAAGGCTGATGATAGAACAAGTGAAACAGTGGATAGGGATTCAGTAACAAACAATGTTAAAATTCCAGAAACATCAGAAGAAATGTCTAAGTACAAAGACGACGAATTAAATAAAACATATGTACCTGGACAAGAAGATGATGATGATTTTGAAAAAGTTATTGTTGAAGCATTCGACTTATCACTAAGAAAATATATTACAGCTGTAAATGACGAACAAATGCTAAAAGATAATACAGATACTGAAGATAAAAAACAAAATACACAAGACAAAAATAATGAAAGTACAAAAGATGAAAATAGCGAAAACACAGAAGATAAAAATAAGGTAACTAATGATGAATCAACAAATAATGAAACTACAAAAGATGAAGGTCAAGAAAAAACAGATGATAGCCAGGAAGGAAATAATAATGATGAAGAGCAAAAAGATACTGTAGATGACAATTCAGCAGACTTAAAATATGCTCGTGAACCTTTAATTAATATTAAAGACTTAAGAGATAAACCTGATGATGTTACAACAGCAACTTATACTCATACAAAAGAGCCTGTAGAAGTATCTGTAGATGATATTGTTACTTATACAATTTCTGTTTACAATGAAGGAACTGTATCTGGATATGCATCTTTAATAAAAGATGATATACCAGAAGGTCTTGAATATGTAAAGGATAGTGAAATAAACAAAAAATTTAATTGGAAATTATTAGATGAAAATAATAAAGAAACAGATGATGTTAAAAAAGCTAAATATATTGTAAGTGATTATTTATCTAAAGAAAATGGCGATGACAATATACTTAATGCTTTTAATGGAGAAAAATTAGATACAAAATATGTACAAGTAGACTTTAAAGTTATTTGTAAACAAGATTGGGCAAAAATAATTAAAAATGAGGCACAAATATCAGATGACCAAGATGACAGAGGTAAACCTGTAAGGGATAGAGATTCAACACCAAACGAATGGAAAGGTGAAGATGATGAAGATGTTGAGTACATTAGAGTAACTTATATGGATTTAGCATTACGTAAATTTATAACAGGAGTAAATAAACAAATAATTACAGACAGAATTCCTGAAGTAGATGCTACAGCACTAAAAAATAAAGAAAATACTACAGCAGATTACAAGCATACAAAAGAGCCAGTAATTGTTCACACAAATGATACAGTTATTTATACAATAAGAGTTTATAATGAAGGAAGTAAAGATGGATATGCAACTCAAATTAAGGATGATATTCCAGAAGGATTAGAGTTTATACCATATAATGAAACTAATAAAATGTATGAATGGAAAATGCTTGATGCTGAAGGAAAAGAAACATTGGATGTTTCAAAGGTAAAATCTGTTGTTACAAATTATTGTTCAAAAGATAAAGAAACAGAAAAGAGACAAAACTTAATGTTAGCTTTTGAACGTCCTGATGGAACAACATTTGATACACCTGAATATAAAGATGTTAAAATTGCATTTAAAGTAGTAGAGCCAACAACATCTGATAGAATTTTAATCAATCATGCTCAAATAAGCGAGCAAACTGACAAAAAAGGAATTCACAGAGAAGACCGTGATTCAACACCAAATGAATGGAAAGGTGAAGATGACGAAGATATTGAAAAAGTTAGAGTTCTATACTTCGACTTAGCATTACGTAAATGGGTAACCAATACAATGGTAACAGAAAATGGACAAACATTTGTAACAGAAACAGGACATCATGCAGAAGATGACCCTGAAGAAGTAGTAAAAGTAGACCTAAAGAAGAGCAAAATAAATTCAGTAGTAGTTAAATTTGA
>CAKPLV010000006.1 GCA_934167735.1 uncultured Clostridia bacterium
TAAAAATATTTCGTGCTTCTTCATCCCCTTCTTTTATCTTTATAAATAATTCATTTTTTTCTTTATTTGTAAGTACAGGTAGTTTTGAAGTATTAACTCCACAGATTTCCACCTTGTTAATCAAATAAATACCTCCTTTTGTAAATAATTACTTTTATTATTCACAAAAAAGAGGTATGTTATTCTTTAATCTATTTTATTTTCTTCTATAAACTTGTGTAATTCTTTTTCAACATCTTCTGAAGAATTTAACATTAATATTTTATTTGCTAAATCTTCACATTTTGATTTTTCTAAATTGTTTATAATTTTTCTTGCTTTTAAAATACTGTTTGAGTTCATTGAAAATTCGTCAAGTCCTAATCCTATTAATAATGGAATATAGAATTCATCTCCTGCCGCTTCTCCACACATTCCACAGAATATGCCACCATCATGTGCTCCATCTATTGCTTCTTTAATTAATTTTATAACTGCAGGATGGAATTTAGTATACAGTTTTGATATTTTTTCATTTCCTCTTTCAACAGCAACTGTATATTGAATTAAATCATTAGTTCCTATACTAAAGAAATCGCACTCTTTTGAAAGTCCTCTTGCTATTAATGCGGCTGAAGGTATTTCTATCATTATACCTGTTTTTATTTCTTTATTATATGAAATATTTTTTTCATCTAATTCTTTTTTACATTCTTCTAATATCTTTTTAGCTTCTTTTAGTTCTTCTATTGAAGATATCATTGGAAACATTATTGATAAATTTCCAAATGCACTTGCTCTTAATATAGCTTTTAATTGTGTTTTAAATAATGTCAAATTATCAAGACAAAGTCTAATTGCTCTATATCCAAGAAATGGATTAGCTTCTTTTTCTAATTTTAAATATTTTAATTCTTTATCTCCACCTACATCAAGAGTTCTTATTATTACAGATTTTCCTTGCATTTTTTCTGCAACTTGTTTGTATGCATTAAACTGTTCTTCTTCTGTTGGCATTGATTCACTATCCATATATAAGAATTCACTTCTTAATAATCCTACACCTTCAGCAGTATTTTTTAAAGCAATATCTGCATCTGATGGTGTTCCTATATTTGCAACTAACTCAACTTTATATCCATCTTTTGTTTTTGATTCTGTTTCTTTGAATTTTTCTAATTCATTTGTTTCTTTTTCTATTTGCTCTTTTAATTTATTTAGTTTTTGCTTTTCTTCTTCGGTTGGATTAAGATATATCTCACCTAACATTCCATCAATCGCAATATAATCTCCATTTCTGAAAACTTTTGTTGCATCTTCTACTCTTGTAATTGCTGGAATTGCATGTGTTCTTGCCATAATCGAAGTATGTGAATTTGTTCCTCCAATTTCTGTTATTATTCCAGATATATTTTTAAAATCTAATTTAGCTGTATCTGATGTTGTTAATTCTTTAGATACAATTATTGTGTCTTTTTCAAGATTACTTATATCAATTATTTCTTCATTAAATAATTTACTTAAAATTCTATTTTTTATATCACTTATGTCTCTAGCTCTTCCTGCCATGTATTCATCATCCATGTTTTCAAAAATTTGTATTACACTATTAAATCCAACTTCAACAGCATATTCTGCGCAATATTTTAAATTTTGAATAGCATTTTCTGTTTCTGTTATTAATGTAGGATCTTCCATAATCATTAGATATGCTTGCATAATCTCTTGTTCTGTTCCAGATAATTTTGATACAATTTCTTTTGTTTCTTCTTTTACTTGATCAAATGCTTGTTTAAATTTTGCCATTTCTTGTTCAGGATTTTCAACAATTCTTTTTTCAATTGTTCTATCTTGGTCTTTTATAATAACAACTTTTCCAAATCCTATTCCATTTGAAACTCCTTTACCTTTTAACATGCTTATCACCCTTTCTTATGTATAAAATGAGATACTTTTTACAGTATCTCGTTTTTTATTCTCCAAATTTATTATTAATAGCTTCAATTATTTCTTTTAATGCTATTTCTTCATCAGCACCATTACATTCAATTTCAATTTCTGTATTTGCTTTGATTCCTGCAGCCATAATTGATAGAATTGATTTTGCATTTACTTTTTTATCTCCAACATTTATATTAATATCACAATTAAATTTTGCTGCTAATTTTGCTAATTCTGAAGCTGGTCTTGCATGTAATCCAGTTTCATTTTTTAAAACTATCTTTTCTTTTTTCAATCTATATTCACCTCTTTATTATTTTTTATCATATTCTTTTAGGTTTTTCTTTAATTTTGCCATAATTGCTGTAGCTACCATTGCTCCTACAATTATTGCAATTAAGTATTTGAAAGGATGTCCAATTGTTGCAATTACAAATATTCCTCCATGAGGTGCTCTTAAAGTACATTCAAATAACATTGATAATGCTCCTGTTACTGCTGATCCTATTACAAATGCAGGTATTGTTCTTAATGGATCTGCAGATGCAAATGGAATTGCACCTTCTGATATAAATGATAATCCCATTATATAGTTAACATATGCTGCTTGTTTATCTTTTTTAGGTATTTTTCTTGGAAATGCTGTTGCTAAAAATGCTATTGCAAGTGGTGGTACCATTCCTCCAGCCATTACAGCTGCCATAATTTCATATTGTCCTGAAGCTAACATTCCTGTTCCAAATGTGTATGCTGCTTTATTTATAGGACCTCCTAGGTCTATTGCCATCATTCCTCCTAATATTGCACCTAATAAAACTTTATTTGCTGTTCCCATTGATGATAGATAATTGTTTATTGCTGTATTTATTGATGCAACATAAGGATTTATTGTTAGCATAAATAATCCAATTAATAAAATTCCAAATACAGGATATAGTAAAATTGTTTTTATACCTTCTATACTTTGTGGAAGATAACTACACAATTTCTTTAATAGAAGAACTATATATCCACCTACAAATCCTGCTATTAGTGCTCCTAAGAAACCTGAACTTACCAATACTACTGAACTGTCTGTTAATGATGCAAATGTTGTTCCTTGAACTGCTAAAATTCCACCTACAAATCCGACAGCAAGTCCTGGTCTATCTGCAATACTCATTGCGATATATCCTGCTAGTATATATAACATAACATTAAATGCTGCTCCACCTACTGTTTTGAAGAATGCAGCTATTGGTGTGTTCATACCAAAGTTTGATGGATTTATTGAATAATCATCTAGTAAGAATGCTATTGCTATTAATATTCCTCCACCAACAACAAATGGTAACATGTGTGTTACACCATTCATTAAATGTTTGTATATTCTTGTTCCAAAACTTTCTTTTGTATCATCATCTTCTTGATTATTTTTATTTGATGTATGATAAATTTTGGCATTATCTGATAATACATGAGCAATTAGTTCTTCTGGTTTGTTGATTCCATCTGCAACTTTTGCTTTAACTAATTTCTTTCCATCAAATCTTGATAAATCTACTTTTGTATCTGCTGCAATTATTACTGCTTTTGCATTTTTTATTTCTTCTTTTGTAAATTTATTTTTAACTCCTGATTGACCATGTGTTTCTACTTTTACTTTATGTCCTAATTGTTCTCCCATTTTTTCTAGGCTTTCTGCTGCCATATATGTATGAGCTATTCCTGTAGGACATGCTGTAATTGCAAGTATTTCATAGTTACTATTAGCAACTTTATTTTCTGATAATTTTTCTTTTTCAGCCTCATCTATATATTTTAAGAATTCCTCTTCTGTTTTTGCATTTATTAATTTTTCTCTAAATTTAACATCCATTAATAATGTTGATAATCTACTTAATACATCTAAATGTATATTATCTTTGGTATTTGGTGCTGCAATTAAAAATAATAATTTTGCAGGTTGTCCATCTAGTGATTCAAATTCTACACCATTTGGTATTACCATTGCAGAAAGTCCTGGTTTTGAAACACTATCTGACTTTCCATGTGGAATTGCTATTCCTTCACCAATTCCTGTTGTTCCTTCTTTCTCTCTTTGCATAACAGTAGATTTATATGCTTCTTTATCCATAATGTTTCCATTATTCATCATTAAATCTACCATTTGATTAATAACATCTGTTTTATCATTTGCTATGCCATTTAATTTTATAGCATTTTTACTTAATAAATCTGTTATTTTCATTTTTTTCCTCCTTTGTTTTTTATTTTAAAAGTTTTTCAACTCTTTCTTTTGTTGCTAGTTCTGTTGAAAATGCACTTGCACTTCCAGCAGCAATTCCTAATTTTAAAGCTTCTTTATAGTCTTTGTCTTTTATATATCCTGCAATAAAACCAGCTACCATCGAATCTCCTGATCCTACTGTACTTATTACTTTACCTTTAGGTGCATTTGCTTTATATATTTTATTTTCTTCTGTAATTAATATTGCTCCTTCTCCTCCTAAAGATATTAATACATTTCTAGCTCCCATTTCTTGAAGCTTTTTTGCATATTGAATTATTTCTTGTTCTCCTTGTATTTTTACTCCAAATGTTTCTTCCAATTCTTCTTTATTTGGTTTTATAAAAAAAGGATTGTATTTTAAAATTCCAATTAATAATTCTCTTGTTGCATCAACTATAAATGTTGTTTCTTTTTCTTTTAATTTTAAACATATTTTTTCATATATGTTTTTATTAATATTTTTTGGAATATTACCTGCTAAAATCACTATATCTTCTTTTTGTATTTCATCAATTTGTTTTAAAATCTTTTCTAAATCATCTTCTGTAATTTGTGGTCCACATCCATTTAAGGCTGTTTCTTCATTTGAACTTATTTTTACATTTATTCTTGTTATACCATTTTCTACTTTTATAAAATTTGTTTTTACATTATATTGTTCTATTCTTCTTTTTAGTTCATCACCAGTAAATCCAGCAATAAATCCTAATGCAGTATTATCAATTCCTAAGTTTTTTAAAACTATTGATACATTTAAACCTTTACCACCTGGTAATATTTTTTCGTTTGTTGTTCTATTTATTTTTCCTTTTTGAAAGTTTTCTACTTGTGATATATAATCTAACGCAGGGTTAAATGTTATTGTATATATCATTTTTTCCTCCCGTATTTTTGAGTATATATTATCATATAATCTTTTTTTTTACAATAGAATTTTTTTATTTTTCAAACAAAAAAAGAACCAGCTTTCTACATTATTTTCTTGGTTCTTTTATTTTTTTATTATATTTTATTTGAATCGTCAAATGGAATAAATTTGTTTACTATGTTGTCTGTTGCAACTTCAATATTAGTATCTGTTTTAAACATTGTGAATGATGTGTTTATTTTATTATCTACTAATTCTTCAACTTCATCTTGTGATGCATGCTCTGCTAATACTAATTCACTAACTAATATTTGTTTTGCATTATGTAACATTTTCTTTTCTCCTGTTGATAGTCCTTTCTCTTTTTGTTTAAAGCTTAAATTTCTAACAACATCTGCAATTTCATATATGTTTCCACTTTTCATCTTTTCCATGTTGTCTCTGTACCTTTTGTTCCAGTTCTTTTCCATTTCTGTTTCGTCTTGTTCAAGTACATTGAAAACTTTTTCAGCTTCTGTTTTATCTATTATATTTCTAATTCCATGTTGTTCAGCTGTTGATGTTGGTACCATAACTTTAACTTCACCTGGCATTTTCAATATATAATATGATTGTTTTTCCCCCAATACTTCTTTTTCTTCTATTGAATCTATTACCCCTGCTCCATGCATTGGATATACTACTTTGTCTCCTACATTGTACATGTAAGTCAACTCCTTTCAGCCATATTATTTCGGTTGTTATTAAGTTTTCTCATTTTTTACCAACCTCTTTTATTATACTACAAAAAATGGCAAAAGTCAAAGCTTTTGCCATTTTATTTTTTATTTTTTCTATTTACTTGTTGATCCAAATCCACCTGTTCTCTCTCCTTGAGCATCATCATCATCTACTAATAAATATTTCATAAATAATGCTTGTCCTATAGCTTCTCCTTTGTGAATTGTTATGTCTTCATCTTTAACATTAAAGAAACTGAACATTATATGACCATCATTATCTGAATTTCCATAATAATCTTTGTCTATTATTCCAACTCCATTTGTTAATACTAATCCTTTTTTCTTTGGATTAGAACTTCTATTACAAAGCATTAAATATTCATCATCTTTCATATAAGCTTTTAATCCTGTTTTTACAAGAGTTGGTACACTTCCTTTTTTAAAACTTGGAATTGTAACATCTTCTGCAGCTTCAATATCATATCCTGCTGAATATTTTGTTTTTCTTATAGGTAAATTTATTTTTTTATCTTCAAATCCTTTTGCTATTTCAAATCCTCTTACTTTTTCCATTTGTATTTTCCTTTCTTTTTTAATTATTGCCATTTACATTTACCATTCCTGAACTACTTGCTGAAATTGCATATTGTCCTTCATTTGAGAAGCTGAAGAATGAACTTTTTAATGTTTGGGCTGTTGTACTATTTTGATTTTTTACTGAAACAGATATTATATCACCTTGTTTTAATGGATATAATGATGTACTTCCATTTAATTTATCTAAAATTTGTGTTGTATATTCTGAATAGTATACATTTTCACCAATTTTAGTGTAATTAGCTTGTGTTGTTTTTTTACCTGGGTTTTCATCTAAAACCTGTACTTCCATTTCAATATCATATACATTTCCTGTTGCAGATAATCTGTTTTCAAAGTTTTGGTATTTTGCCATTGTTAATTTTCCAGTATTTTTTACATCTGTTACAAATTCTTCTACTATTAATTTTACATTTTCTTGTGTAACATTATCATTTCTGTCTGTCATTGTTACTAATGGTACAACAAATAATAATGCTGCTGCAACTAATACAGCTATAAGAGTTGATGTAGAATTTTGCATATATATCACTTCCTTTCAATTTTATTTATTTTTCTGCTTCTTGAGTTTCATATTTTTCTATGATATAACTCAAATCTTTTGAAAACTCTTTTAACATAACAACTTTGATTGTTATTTCTTTATCTAATGTATATTCATCAATTATTTCTTTTAATTGTTTGATGTTTTCTTTTTCATCTTTGATTTCTTTAGCATAGTTATTTGCTCTATTTATCATTTTTTCTTTTATTAAAACAATATCTTCATTACTTGCACATGATATTCTTTGAAATAATTGGTGTGGATCTTGATATTTGAATATCGGAATATTCATACATTCTTTATCAAATCTATCATAAAATTTTTCCATTTTCATTGGTATACATTTGAATATTTCATCTGCTGTTTCTTTACACATTTTATCTTTAAGTTGGCCATTTAGTTTATAAAATTTATTAAGTATTTCATCCATATCTTCTTCAACTTCTTGTATTGCGACTTTTGATAATTCTTTTTCAACATCAGCACAATATTTAGAATGTAGTGAAGAAACATTCATTCCTGTGATAAATATACTTTTCAATGTTGGTAAATCATATAATATTAAACCTTTTCTTGAGAAATAACTAAAATATGCATATAATTTTACTATATCAATTATTTCTATTTCTCCTCTTTTTATGTTTTCAATTATTTCATTTATAACATCTGAAAATTCATCATCAGATATTTTCCAATATTCTTCTGTTAGCAATCTTTTATATGCAGGCATTTTTCCAAGCCCAGCTGTATTTAAAACAACTTCCATGTTTTCTTTGAATAATCTCATATCAAAAATTCTTGTTCTAACATAATATTCTATAAATTTAAAAAATCTATATTCTGATTTAAAATTGAAGTAGTAATTATTATCAAATTCTTTGATATAAAATTGTCTGTTGTCCATCAATACTCTTGAAGATACTAATAATGCTTTATATTCATCATTATTTCTTATATCTACAAATTTATCTTTTGTTATTTTTCCTGCTTTAATTTCAAATGATATTGCTATTGTAAATATCAACATTGTTTGCATTACTCTATTACTAACATTCGGATAATTTTTTCCGACCATTTCAAATATTTTTTGAAAATCGTTTAATGCGTGTTTTAAAATTCTTAAGTTTCTTGTTCCACTCTTATTAAATGTTGATATTATTAAATTCGTATTTTCTCTTAAAAATCTGATTAAATCTGAATCATTTTCATATCTCATCAATAGACCATTTATTATATAATCAAATTTAGGAGCATATTCAAATGTTTCTCCAATTAATTTTTCTTTTATTCTTTCGTATTCATTTGCTTTGTCAAATACATGCTCAATTTGGTCTCTGATTTTTTCAACCATTGGCTTGTCTGTTTTTAAAAGTTCTCCTTGTTTGTCTAACATGTATGTTGCTATAAATGTTTTCATTTCTAGGTTATTGCTTTTTAATTTTGTTGATAATTCTTTTTCATTACATATTATAATTGTTTTTATATGATCATGTTCAACGAAATTATTTATATATCCTAAAATATCTATAACATCAACATTGGCTCTTTCAAGGTCATCAAAACATAATACTTTATCATCTGTTGAGAAAAATTCTCCATAGTTTACTCTATCATCATTTTGTGATACTCCAAACAAGTTTGCCATATCTATTCCTGTTTTTGCATATTCAGGTATTGTTGTTTGACCATTCATGTCCATGTATTTTCTAAGATTTTTGTCCATTAATTGTGTTGTTTCTATAAATATTTTTTTGCTAATATCCTCTAAATTAGATATACCATATAATGACATATATATTGTTGTATATTGTTTACCATTTAATTGCATATTGTCAATCTTTTTTCTTATTTTGTTGTTCCAAAAATATGTTTTTCCAGAACCCCATTCACCATTTATCATTATAGCATAATCTGTATAATCTGCTCTTATATAATCTAATATGCTTTCTACTAGCTCTTCCATCTTTCCTCCATTTTAAATGTTTTAATCTTTAGCTAATGTTAAAATTCCTATATTGTTTTTGTTAATACCTTTTTCAATTAATGTTTTGGCACATTCATTTACAGTATTACCTGTTGTGTATATATCATCAAATATTAATATTTTTTTATTTTTGATTTTATCTATATTTTCTGCTTTATATACACCTTTAACATTTTCTATTCTTTGTTCTTTATTTAATGTACTTTGCGGAGCTGTATTTTTTATTTTGTATAATTTGTTTTTTTCTATCTTTACAGATATTATTCGAGAAATTTCTTTTGCTATTAGTTCACTTTGATTATAGCCTCTCTCTTTTTTCCTTTTTACACTTATAGGAACTATAAGTATTATATCATACTTTTTTAAATTTTCAAAACATTTTTGTTTATTTTCTAAAAATCTTGCAATTGTCCTATAAATATATGGTTTTTCTGAAAATTTTAATGACAATATCTGACTTCTAATTATGTCTTCATATCTAAAAAAATAATAATGTTTTCCAAAATTTTTATCATTATCTTTTTCATAATCATCTTCTTCAAATTTAAAACTTTTTTCCAATTTTATTTTACATTTATTACATAATGATTTTTTATTCAATTTTCCACAAATACTGCATATTTGTGGATAGATTATATTTAAAATTTCTATTTTTATCACTTCCAATATTAAATTTTGCTTTTTTTATTTTTTAGTGTATAATACAATATTATAAAAAGAAAAGGAGACTTATTATGTTAGAAAATGTTAAAGTATTAGTAGATAGTAACACACTACAAAAAAGAATTGGTGAAATTGCAGATCAAATATCAGCTGATTATAATAATGAAGATATTACTTTTATTTGTGTTTTAAATGGTGCTGTTTATTTTGCTATTGATTTATCTAAAAAAATTAAAAACAGTGATATAATTATGGATTTTGTTAAAGTAAGCAGTTACGGTATTAATCAAAGAGAATCAACTGGTGTTATTAATTTTAAATTAGATATAAGTGAAAATATTGAAAATAAAAATGTTATTATTGTTGAAGATATTATTGATTCTGGAAATACATTAGATTATTTATATAATTATTTAAAACAAAAAAATCCTAAATCTTTAAAGATATGTGTTCTTTTAGATAAAAAAGAAAAAAGAGTTAAACCTGTTCCTGTTGATTATATTGGATTTGAAATTGATAATCAATTCGTATTAGGTTATGGGCTTGATTATGACGAAAAATATAGGAATCTCGATTATATAGGATATTTAGATACATAAAAAGGGAGCTTAAATAAGCCCCCTCTTTTTTCATGAGAACAATATTTATCATATTGTTCTGAGATTTTATTATCAATACCATTTTCCGTTGGAATCCAGCCGATATTTATTTCCATTCCAGACAATAATTGTATCATGAGCTTTTGCTCCTCCAGAATAGTAATAGTAGTAACTACCATCAGCTTCTCTCCACCAGCCAACTACCATATAGCCATTGGCATCAAAACGGTAAGTATCACCATCAATCCATCTTTCACAATTTCTTAATGGTTCATCATCACCAATATAGTACCAACCCCAAGCATTTTTCTGCCATCTGTTCGTCTGCATTTCTCCAGCTGAATTCAGATAATAATCAAACTGACCATTTGCAGATTTTATACTTGTGTTTCTGTACATATGGCCATCAGATCCGAAGTAGTACCAAGACCATCCGATCTTTTTCCAGCCAGTTGCCATAATACCGTTTGAATCAAGCCAGTATGTTTTTCCTCTGTCTGTTAACCAGTTATCTCTTAACATCTGACCATTTGCTTCAATATAGTACCACTGCCCCTGGAAAGAAATCCATCCGGAATTCCGATAAGAATTGCTGTCATTCCTGTGATTGTAATGATCATCCCAATTATCACTATCTCTTGTAAGATCTAATCCATCACTTTTTATAAAACTACTATCTTTTATTCCAACTCTGGAAGATATAGCTTTTACTTTAAAATGATTTGTAGATCCCCAGTTAAGATATGACCTCAGATCTTTAGAATCTGTACGATCTGTCTGAATCTCATTACCATTGATCACAATAATATATCCTGTTACTGCATCACTATCAACCTCATCCCAGCATGCTCTTCCAAAGTCATCTTCGTCCCACCATGCTGAATTAGGTGCTGATAATTTTCCAGAGATATACCGAATCCTTACTTCCAACTTAGCTTCATTTTCACTAGCTGAAATGCTCTGGCAGGTAACTCCTGACGAATCGTCTTTAAAAGTTACACTACTTTTTTTCAGACCACTGAAATAATGTCCTTCTGTTGTATGAATTACTACATCCATTTCAACATAAGATTCACCAATTTCAAAAGTCGTTTCCCCTGCAGGCGAAGTTACAGTGTAAAGCTCAGGTTCTTTTGACCAGAAAAGAACTTTCCCATCACTGTTTGTTACGCCTATCTTTACCTTTTTTACAGCTGAATTGTCAGCTGCCATTACGCACAATGAAAACATCTGCGTAATGCAAAATACAAACATAACTACTAATGTTGCAAAAAGTTTTTTCCGTCCCTTCATAATAAAACCTCCTTAATGATTTTATAAAATTGTTACATTTATATTTTACCATCTTTTTTATTTTATGTCAATTTTTCCTTATAGCACATATAACATAAATTCTTGGCTTTATACCTGCTATAAATACTTGATATAAATTCATGACCATTCTCACATTTCCACCATACTTTTTTCTCACTTGTTTTGGGAAAATCAGATAATTCACAACCATTATTTTTAGTTGGATGCCATATTTTTGCTAATTCAGGTCTATATGTTAAAACATCATTATATCCCTTTAATAGTCTTTGATTTGAACAATATGGACATTGATTTCCACGAACTCTATCTCCAATTCTTGCTTCCCATTGATGTCCTTTTGCGCATTTCCACCATACTCTTTTTTCACTTGCTTTAAACATTTCTTCAGGTTTTAAATCTCCGTTTTTTTCAAAATCCCATTCATTTATTAGTTCTGGTCTGAAACTTAACATATCATTCTTTCCTTTTATTATTGCTTTTTGATTACAGTATTTACAGCCTCTATTATATTTTCTATGTGAAATTGTATCTTGCCATTCATGTCCGTTTTTCACATATCCACCATACCTTTTTTCCACTGCAAAAAGTAAATTGTGTTGGTTTTAATTCTCCATTTTTGGTTGGATGCCATTGTTTAGCCAGTTTAGGATTAATAGTTGCAAGGTCATTATATCCTTTTTGAACTTTTTTATTTGCACAATATGGACAATTAGTGTGTAATGTATATCTTTTTGAAGGAGATATTTTCCACTCATGACCTTTTTCACACTTCCACCATACTTTTTTTGAACTGTTAGCATAGATTTTATCAGGTGTTAATGGTGCATTTTTTTCATAATTCCATTCCTTAACTTTTTCAGGCATTAATTTTACAACACTTTTCTCATATAAATTTTTCTGATAACTATCTAATATTTTATACATATCATTTTCTACATCAACTTTTTCATTTTCAATTTTTAAATATTTTAAAACAATATCTATTATTTCTGATAATTCAGTATTATTTTTTATTTTATAGTAGAAGTATATCTTTTTTTCATATCTTTCAATTCTATTTTCTTTTCTATGTTCTTTAATTCTTATTAAAAATATATTTTTTTCTTCTATAATTTTTTCTTTTTTCAGTTCTTTTTCTTGTGCTGATTTGCCAGAATGATAATAGATTCCATCATATTCAATTCCAATTTTTAATTTTGGTATATAAATATCTACTTCATACTTTCCTTCTAATTGATATCTATTTATAGCTTCCGGAAAATTTCTTTTTATATAATAATAAAATGCTTGCTCTGGAAAAGATGTAGCATGCATATTATAACAATACATGCAAACCTTATTTTTGCATCTACTAACAATAGTTTCTTTCCAACGATGTCCTCCATCACATTTCCACCAAACCGTTTTTTTACTTTTAGGACCAACTGTATAAATATCAACATTATTATTTTTCTCAAAATCCCACTGTTTCTTCATTTCTGGCATTAATGTAAGTAAATCTGTATATCCTTTCATTATTTTATATTCAGTGCATATATAACATTTTGAACCTTTCTCTCTAGAACTTATACTTGTTTTCCATTCATGGCCTTTTTCGCAACTCCACCATACTTTTGTCATTTTAGGTATTTTTAAATCTAAAGGATCAATTCCTATATTTTTGTTATAATTCCATTCATTTAATAGATTTTCATTTATCTTTCTTTTTCGTGTTATTTTTACCTTGTAAATTCTTTTTCTGTTCTTTTTTATTTGTTGCTTTTCAATTTTTCTACATTCTTGACAAGACGTTTTACCTAAAGTTCTTGAATATATTGTGGATTCCCATTCATGCCCTTCCTTACATTTCCACCATACTTTTTTATTACTACCCACAGAAAAATCTGTTGGCTTTAATTCGTTTTTTTCTGTATTCCATTCGCTTACTAATTCTGGATATTTAGATGCTAAGTCATTAAATCCTATTTTTATTTTTTTACTTGAACAATACGGACATCCATTTCCTAATTTCTTTTCATACAATCTTTTTTGAAAACTATGTCCTTCACTACAAATCCACCAATATTTATATTTGCCTCCTTTAAAAACATCTGATGGTTTTAAATTTCCATTTTTAGTCGGATGCCATTCTTTTGCAAGTTCTGGGTCTGTTGTTTGTAAATCATTATAACCTTGTAAAATTTTATTATTGGAACAGTATGGACATCCTGTTCCTCCAAATACTCTGTTTCCTAT
>CAKPLV010000007.1 GCA_934167735.1 uncultured Clostridia bacterium
AACAAAAACAGAATACGGACAACTAGCCGAAACAAAAGAAGTAACAACAACTGATGGGGAAGATGTAAAATCTATATTTGGTGATGTAGATATAGAAAAAAATGAATTAGGTGTTGGTAAACCAGATATATATACAATAGATGAAGTTTCTACAAAAAACGGATATAAAACAATTGATTTATCAGATATATCAATAAGTGTATATAAAGTAAAAGTAGGCGAAAAATATCAAATTGATTATGTACGTGTAGATAAAGGTGGAAAAGAAATAGGAAGAGCAGCAAGTAGACAAACAAAAGATGGTGCAAATGTTAATGGAGAGCAAACTTTTGATATTGATGGAGACGGAGTTTATGATATCGGTCTAGAAGTTAGTAACAACGGAATGGCTTTCTGTATAACAATTAGAAACCCAGAAAAAGAAGGTAAATATAATGTTAAATTAATAAAAACAGATTTATTAGGAAATCCATTATCAGAAAAAGAAACAAAATTTACAATAAATGATCAAGAAAAAACAACAGTTAATGGTGAAATAACATTAGCAACAGAAAAAGCAATAACAGAAGATGGACAAAAAGATGAATACAAAATAAAAGAATCATCTGCACCAGAAGGATTTGAGCTATACACAGGAGAAGTAAATTTAACAGCTGTTGGAAAAGAATTAGATGAAGGTTTTGAATTAGATGAAGAAAATACAAAACTAACAGTAGATGGTGAAGAATTAGCACAAGGAGAAGTATCTAAAGATGGATATGTAACATGGAGCTTAGATGGAGACACAATTACAATAAAAGTAAAAAATGGTTACTTTGACTTAGCATTACGTAAATGGGTAACAGAAGCCATAGTAACAGAAAACGGAAAAACAGTAGTAACAAAAACTGGACACAAAGCAGAAGATGATCCAGAAGAAATTGTAAAAGTTGACTTAAGAAAGAGCAAATTAAATGATGTAACAGTTAAATTTAGATATAATATTCGTGTAACAAACGAAGGACAAATAGATGGAGAAGCAACACGAATAAGAGATGACATACCAGAAGGATTAAAATTCGTACCAGAAGACAATCCAGACTGGAGAGTTGAAAATGGAAAAATAGTAACAGACAAATTAGCTGGAACAACATTAAAAACTGGAGAAAGTGCAGAAGTAGAAATATTATTAACATGGATAAACAGTGAAAACAACATGGGAGTTTTAATAAACACAGCAGAAATAGATGATGATCACAATGCCTACGGAGTACCAGATAGAGATTCAACACCAGGAAATAATGTACCAGGAGAAGACGATATAGACGACGCACCAGTAATGTTAACAGTAAAAACAGGTAATGAACTAGCTTTATATTTAGCAATAATATTGGGAACAGCATTAATAGTAATTGTTGGAATTGTTATAATAAAGAAAAAAGTACTAGTAGATTGGGAATAGAATAAATATTAAAACGGGGACGGTCCTTAAAGACCGTCTTTATTTTTTGCTGTTTTAGTAACTGAATTTATAAAAATTCAGGACCGTCCCTATTTTGAGATGAGATACTTGAAGAAAGCAAAAATTATCATATAAATTTACAGGAACAATACTTTTCAATATGGAAAAAATCTTTACGGAATTAATAAAAAATATATACAAAGTAAATTGTAATAAAATATGCACGAAAATGTAATAAAAGTGTAATAATACCTAAAAACGATAAAATCCGTAAAAAAGACATATAAAATTACAAAATAAGCTAATTTGACTTATATTAATAAATCATTAAAATAAAAAGTAATATTAATGGACTTGAAAGGAGAATTAGCATGAAGGAAAAAGATATATTAAATAAAATAATCAATAAAAAGGTTATTACAATAAGTGCGATTATTTTAATTTTTGCAATTATATCAGGAATTAGTATAAAACAATATAATACGAGTAATGTAAAGACGAATTTGAATGAAGCACAACAAAGTAATTATCCATTTACTGGTGCAGAGTTGGTAAAAAAAGCAGTTACATTTATAAATCAACCAAAGGACTGTTCTGGATTAGTAAATGCAGCTATTACATCATGTGGAGGAACAGGAATAAAGAATGGAGATACAGCTGGATGGAATCAACACTATTTCAGATATAATTTTAGTGGTACAACATTTGAACCAAAGGAAATTGGATCATATACAAGCTCTAATGGGACAAAAACGAAATGGTATAAAAAAATTGCTAATGTTGATACACTTCCAATTGGTACTGTTATATCTGGACATGGTGATGCTAGTATGTACGGTCATGTGTTTATATATATAGGAAAAGCTAATGACTATAATACATTAAAAAATAATTTAAAAAAACAATATAATATAGATTTACCAGAGTATAATAGTGCTTATGTAGATCAAAGAGATGTAAATGGTCTACAAGGTGCGCCATACTGGTATATTGAAGGAAACGCAACAACAAATAAAGTTAAAATAAGAAATTTTAGTTGGTATGTAAATAATGATAATGATGTGAAAAATATGAAATATATTAGAGTATGGAAAATAACAGAAAATCCTTCAGGAAGTTATCACATGAATATAGTAAAAAAAGATTCTAAAGATGATAAAGATAAAAGTTTAGACGAAAAATATAAATATGCACTTGATGGAGCTGAATTCAGCATACAACAACAAATTAATGCAACAGGTAATAAAAATGTTGGATATACTTCTGGACAAGATTCTAAAGTTGTTACTAAAAGTGGTGATAAATCTTTAATATATTTTAAAAATACAACAGATAAAAATGGAAATATTAAAATAGAAAATATTGGAAAGTATGATTCATATATTATTAAAGAAAGTAAAGCTCCATTGGGATATAAATTGGATAAAAACTGGACATTAGAGTTAAGAGTATATAAATCATTATATTATGATGGAAATGAAGCAAAATATGGAATATCAAAAATACAAGTTATGGGAAATGGACTTAATGCAAATGGAAAAGAAATATCATTATCAAATAATACAGAAAGCAAATGGTTAAGAATAAATAGCAGTGGTTCATATACGGAAGATAGTGTTAATTATAAAGTAGCATTCGAGTTTAATAGAAGCGCTATAACTGTAACATGGAAAAATCCAGAGAATACAGTTGATGTTCCTGTAGAAATTGAAAAAACGAATGAGCAGGGAAATTATGTAGATGGTGCGGAGTTTTACTATTGGGTATATGACACTTTGGATAATAAACCATATAATTCTGGAATGGAAAATGTAGGATTTCGAGAAGAAACTTCTTCTGGAAAATGCAGTTTAACTATTAAAGGAATGAAATATGGAACAAAAAGATATGTTTGGATTAGAGAAAATTCAACAATTCCATATTGTAATTTAGGATATTTCGAAGGAGAATCGGAAGGTACTTTTAAATATATAGTATTAGAAGTATCTGTTGATGATAAAGGAAACATTTCTATTTCAAGAGTATATGATGACTTTCAGGGCAATGAAACATATTTAGTACAAATGTCTAAAACATCAGGAAATACAGTTACTGGTCTTATGGAAAATAATGAAGGTTTAAAAACGAATTATGTAAAAACAGGTAAAATTAAATATGATCAAGGAAAGATAATTATACCAGTAATAAATCCAAGCAATGAATATAGCTTTGAGATGCTAATAGGAAAAAAATCAACTAATAGTGAAAAAACTTTATCTGAAAAAGACTTAATAAAAGGTGCTAATTTTAATATAAGATCTGCAAAACAAGACCCGTCTTATTTTGTTAGTGATAAAGACGCGCTAGATGGAAAAACAATTGAGGGATACGAATTTAATCCAGATAACAAATCAAAATTAGTTACAAGTGAAAATGGGAAATATGTAAGTTTAAGTGAAAAAGATTTGATTCCGGAAGTTGTAGAAAATGTTGCTGGAATGGTTCATATATATGAGATAGAAGAAAAAAGTGCACCAGATGGATATAAACTTAATAATGTAAATAAATTTTATGTTAAAGTTACATTCGAAAATAGAGAAGAAAGCAATCTAGGCAAAATACGAAGTGTAGAATTTTATAAAAATTTGAATGAAAAGGGAATGCTCTCAAAAGAAAATGAAATAGAAATGACAAATGAAGAGATAGAAAGTGGAGACCTTGTTTATTATCCAACAGATACAAATTATAATTTTTATTGTGCGTTTAGTAAAGACCATGGAGTTATGACTTTATTAATAGATAACCCACCAATAGAAGGAAGTTACAACATTGGTTTAGCAAAAGTAAAAAAAGAATATTTGGATAATTTTGGAGAATTAGATATTAGAGATAATCTAGATAATACAACAACAAAAGCTGGAGCAATATTTAATATAGAGCAACAAAAGAGCGAAGGAGTTAATGGTACAGATAAAAAAGAAAACTTTACTACAACTGGAAATGGAATTGACAATGTTTATGAAAATGTTCAAATAGAAAATCTTGATAAACAAGATATATATGATATTACTGAAACAGGCGCACCATCAGGATTTGATATATACAAACATAAAGTAAGAATATTTGTAACTAAAGCTACAAATAACGCGCAAATAGATAAGACTTATGTTATAGATAGCGTAAAAGTTGGAGTAGATTTAAATGACAATGGCACTTTTGAAGATGAGGAAATAACAACAGTTGAAAAAGAAAATAGAAATAGAGAATTCAAGAAGATAAATGATAATGTATATGTATTATATAGTGAATTAAATTTATTATTTGTACTTGGAGATGATTCAATAGATGGTTCATATAAAATGGACATAGTAAAAAAAGAGCTAAAAGATGATAAAGAAGATAGCGATAATTACATTAGTACTCTTTCAGGTGCAAAATTTGAAGTAAAACAAATATTAAATGACAATGAGGATAATTCACAAACAGCTAAAGCAATACCTGATGAAAATGGTATAACAAGTGAAAAAGACCAAATATCTTCTATAACTAATAAAGTAGAAATTACAGATATAAATAAAGTTGATACATATACTATTAAAGAAATTTCAACAATACCAGGATTTAATTTGGATAATGTTAATTTTACAATGAAGGTTCATAAAGGGAAATCAGAAGAAAGCCATAAATATACAATTGAATATTTAACTTTAATAAAAGCACAAAATGAAGAATCAGAAAGTGTAAATGAAATTAACGTGCATGCTGGAGAAAAGCTATATATTTCAAATGATAAAACTTCTTTTGAATATTTTGCAGATTACATAGTTGCTGTAGAGCTAGTAGAAAATTCTGTAGGAGATTATAGTATAAAATTCACATGGAGAGATAAACAACCAACATACAATTTAAACCTATTAAAAACAGATTCAAATACTGGAAATAATATCGAATCGCCTGTAACTGCAACTTTTACCATAAAGGCTTATACAGATGAAACTTTTGCAACAGAAGCAACTTTTGTAAATAAAGATGGTGAAAATTTAAATAAAGAGTATACAACATCAGTTGAAGCTGATGACTACGGAAATATAAGAATTCAAAATATAGTAATGCCAGAAGTACAAAATGATCCAATAACAAATTATATAGCAATTACTGAAGAGTCAATTTCAGATGCAGATTATAATATATTTGATGGGACAATAATAATACCAATTACATTTACAAGACAAGCTGATGGAAAAATTACATATTCATTTGGTGAAAAATATGTAATAGATAATATTACAAATAAGGAAAAATTAGAAGATAGAATAAATTCAAGTGCTTCAAGTGATGATAGCAAAGTATCATTTTCTAATGATCAAAATACAATAAATGTAACAGTACCAAATTCAAGAAGTGGTGTATTTTCAATAAGATTATATAAACAATATACTACAAAATATGGCAATTCAAAAGTTTTAGATGGCGTACAGTTTACAATTAAAGTGACAAAAGAAGGCGAAACAGATCCATTATATGAATCAACAGAAGAAAATCCTGATATAACTGGTAAAGGGGAAGATGCAGGAAGAATTCAAATAGATAACCTTAAAATTAAAGAGGGAGACAGATTAAAAATAAATATTAGGGAAGTACAAACATTAGATGGTTATGAAATTCCTGATGACTTGAAAAATGGTATAGAATATAGTGCAACAGCAATTAAAACAAAAGATTTTTTGGGTAATGATATAATAGGTATAAAATTAGGTGATGAAACATATTCAAGCGTGCAAGCAAAAGTATATAGTAATAGACGTATAGAAATGCTTGTAAATAATGAAAAAACACCAGAGCCAGGAAAGTATAAAATTAATCTTGCAAAAACAGGTGAAGGTGGATTAGTACTTGATGGAATATCATTTAACAGAACTGTAACATTAAATCAGAATAATGTAATAAAAGATGATTATCACAATATAAAACCTAATATTACTGAGAAACAAACAACAAATGATAGAGGAGTAATATGTGTAACAGAAGGTATTGAAAAGGATAATGATAATTTTGTTACAGTACCAGTAGAGAATTACTCTAGTTCACCAGATGTATATGAATTAACAGAAGCAGAATTAGGTGACAAAGAAAGTTCATATGTTAAATTAAATAAGACTATAACTTTAAAAGTTGGAAAAGGTGAAGAGGAATATACAAATAAAGCACATGCAACAAGTATTACAATGCATGTTGGCGAGAAAAATTTATATATAAACTTAAAGACAAATAAATACAAAGTATGGAGTGGTGATGAAAACAACAGTATAAATGCAACTGAGTATGATTATGAACCTGGAACAGAACAAGCAGTAGAAATTAGTGCTGATGGATTTATTTATAAAATAACATTAAGAGGAACTTATGATACTGAAACAAATGAAGCATTTTATTATATAGGTGTTGTTAATCCAAGACAACCTATATCAAGCAAATATAAAGTAAATATTAAAAAGATTGGAACAGATGGAACAGCTCTTGATGGAGTGGTATTTGGTAGAACAGCAAAACTAAATGTTGATCAAACAACAGGAACAGCTGGAAAAACTGTAGAAACTGACATGGATGCAACTTCAAATGGTGGATATGCAAGCGTAACAAAAGATGTAGAAACAACAGGTAGTGATTTAATAACAGTATCTAAAGACAATTATGAAAAAACAGATACATATAAAATTAATGAAAAGAGCCTTGGAGCAAATGAAGGTAAATATAGCAAATATCCATATGACATAGATTTAGTTGTAGAAAAAGCATATAAGAATTATAAAGCAAGTGCAAGTAAAGCAAAACTAACAATTAATAATGAAACAAAAGAAATTGATTTATCAAATTCAAAAACTATTGAAGAGCAAAAAATTACTGTTAAAGATAGCAATAATGAAGATATTGATGTAGTAATGAATGCAAGTATAAAAAACAATGAGGTAACAATTACACTAACAATTGAAGATTCAGAGCTTATATCAGTACCAGTTGAAAAACGTTGGGTAGATAATAATGATGAAAATAAAGTAAGACCAAGTTCAGTAAAAGTTGAATTAAAATACAAAAAAGATGGTAATTGGGTAAAATACGAAAAAGATGGAGTAGAAAACCCAGTAACATTAACTGAAGCAAATAATTGGAAACATACATGGGATAAGTTACCTAAAAATATAAATGGTAATACAGCTGAATATACTGTAGAGGAAAGTGTAGTTCCATATGGATATACAGTAAATAAAACAACTGAAAATGGTGTAATAATATTAACAAATACTCATGTTGTAACAGAAGTAGTTGCTAAATCAAAACAATGGGAAAATGTAACAAATCCTAATTTATATAGAGTTGATATGGAATTATATAAAAAAGGTGAAACAACAAAAATTGGTGATACAAAATCTGTAATTGGTAACGATATGGCAACATGGAAAAATCAAGAAAAATATGATGAAAACCACAAAGAAATAGAATATGAAGTAAGAGAAGTAAAAGCATATTACAGAACTTCAGAAACTTCATTATGGAATGAACTAGAAGAAGGAAAAGACTATGTAGCAGATGAAGAAAATGATGTGTTTATAAACACAGTAATTACACCTGGAAAATATAAGATAATGCTTTCAAAAATTGACAAAGATACTCAAAAAGCAATATCTGGAGTAACATTTAAGGTAAATGATGTAACAACAGATCCTACAGGAAGCAATGGATTTACATATGTAAAAGATAAAGATGGAAACCAACTTGAAGTTAATATTGATAAAGATAACTTCAATGTTACAGATACATACGAAATAACAGAGATAAACTTAAATAATAAAGCAAATGATTATTACAAAATTAAAGACACACTAAAAGTAAATGTAACAAAAACAAGACTAACAGATAACAACCAAATTACATACAAATTAGATTCAGTTTCTTTTGAAGGTGGAACAGTTGGAAGTGATGGAATTGCTAGAAAAGAAGTAACATTAGAAAACGATGAAAAAGCAGAAGTAACTGCAGAGATAATTGGAAGTAATATAAAAATTACAGTTCCAAACAAAGAAAAAAATGGTAAGTATTCTTTAAAATTAATCAAATATAAAAAAGGAACACAAACAGCAGTTGCAGGTGCTAAATTCCATTTGATCGGAGGAAACATAGGAAATGGTCAATTAGGTCGTGGTACAGAAAATTTATCTGAAACAAATTATAGTGAAATTATTACAGCAACAACACCAGTATCAATTTGGAATGATACTATTGCGATAAAAGATGTTGCTATAGCAGATACATATACTTTAAAAGAAGTAGATGTTGGTGCAGATAATACAGATATGTTTTTAGGATTTACAGAGCAAATTAAAATTACTGTTAATAAAAACAGCGATTATAATGTTGAAAGTGTAGGTTTAACAGTTGGTGGAAAAGAAGCAACTGAAAAAAACGGAAAACTTGTATTTAGCAAATCAATACATAATCAAGCAGTAAAAGCAACATTATCATTAGATAAATCTACAAATACTATAACACTTGAAGTTGAAAACCCTGAAAAATATGGTTCATTTGATTTCAACTTAGTAAAATATATAAAAGGAACAGAAACACCTTTAGATGGAGCAGGATTTAAAATTTCAATATTAAACAAAGGAACTAATGAGTTTGTTAAAGATGGTGAAGGAAATGCTATTGATGGAACAAAAGAAATTTTTGTTGAAGAAGGTAAAATATTAATTGAAAATATTAATATTGCTAAAGCAGGAATAACATATGAAATAAAAATTGAAGAAACAACAATTCCTGAAGGATATCTTGGATTAGATGGGCCAATAACATTTACAGCTGTTTCGGAATTAAATGCTGATGGTGAAACATATAGCTTAAAAACAAATAAATCTACAACAATAGCAAATGCAAAATTGGTAGATGTTAAAGAAGATGAAATATTAGTTGAAGCAGAAAATAGAGTAGAACCTACAATTCATAAAGGGGTAAAAGATGTAAAAAATCAAAGTTCTGGATATTATTATAATATAGTAAAAGATAAATATGAAAATGTGGAAGATGCTAAACAATCATTACATGATTGGGTAATAGAAGTATCATTACCACAAGGTGTAGATGAATATTCTATTTATGAAATATCAGATACAATAGATGAAAGATTAGTATATGACAGTATAGCTTCTGTTAAAATTAAAGATGGAGAAGATTCAGTTGCAGATTTAGTTGAAGGAACAGATTATAAAGTAAATTATGATGAAGGAACAAGATTGTTAAAAATAACATTTATTGGACAAAATCAAGCCTTATCTGAAACAATAAAACAAAATATTGGTAAGCTTATAGAAGTAAAATTTTATACTAAATATGCATTAGATGCTAATGGAAATATAATAGCTTTAAATCAGTCTGTACCAAACCAAGCAACATTAACATATGGAAATGGAAGTACTATTGAATCTGAAAAGCCGGAAGTTCACACAGGCGGAGTTGGATTATATAAATATGATAAAGATACAGGAAAAGCTTTAGCAGGTGCACACTTTAAAATTGCAACAAGCAAAGAAAATGCTGAAAATAAAGTATTCTTAAAGGATACTGAAGGAAATGATGTTGAAGTAGTATCTGGTGAAGATGGTAAAGCAGAATTTACAGGACTAGAATTTGGTGAAGACGCTTTGAACAAAGTTGAATATAAAGTAATAGATGAAATAACAAATGCTGAAGTATATAAATATGATTGGGATAAAGTTCAAACAACATATTATATAGTAGAAACAGAATCACCAGAAGGATATATGCCATTAAAAGAGCCTATAGAGGCAATTGTAAAGAAAGATAATTACAATATGGAAGATATAACAACATTAATTCAAGTAGGAAATCAATCAAATCAATTTGACTTAGCATTACGCAAATGGGTATCACAAGCAATTGTAATAGAAGATGGAAAAACAGTAGTAACAGAAACAGGACATAAAGCAGAAGATGATCCAGAAGAAGTAGTAAAAGTCGATTTAAGAAGAAGCAAAATAGAAGATATAACTGTTAAATTTAGATATAAAATTCGTGTGACTAACGAAGGAAAAATAGCCGGAGAAGCAAAAGAGATAAGAGATGATGTACCAGATGGACTAAAATTCGTACAAGAAGACAACCCAGATTGGAGAATAGAAAACGGAGATTTATTAACAGACAAGCTTGCCGGAACAACATTACAACCTGGAGAAAGTGCAGAAGTAGAAATACTATTAACATGGGTAAATAGTTTGGATAACATGGGTACAAAGATAAACACAGCAGAAATACAAGAAGATCATAACGCCTACGGAGTACCAGATATAGACTCAACACCAGGCAACAACGTTCCAGGTGAAGACGACATAGACGACGCCCCAGTAATGTTAACAGTAAAAACAGGAACAGACTACATACTATATGCATCAATAGGACTAGTAGCAATAGCAATTATAATAACAGGTGGTGTTGCTATTAAGAAAAAAGTAATGAAAAGAATATAAAAACAGCATAAGCTAAAGAACAAAAAAAGAAGAAATTCATAAATGAATTTCTTCTTTTTTACGTTAACCAAAACGGGGACGGTCCTGGAGGAAGAAAAAGAGGGACGGTCCTGGAGGAAGAAAAAGAGGGACGGTCCTGGAGGAAGAAAAAGATCTTGAAAAGTAAAAAGACGTGATATTTTCTACGGAATTATGGCGTAATTGAAACTTGACATTTTGTAACAAAAATAGAGCAAAAATGTAATATAAGTGTAATATACTTTAAAAAAGTAGCTCAAAGTATAAAATCCCTAAAAATAATATAAAATATGATGATTATATTTTAATTTGACTATTATAAATAAATCTTTAAAATTATGAATAATACGAAAAATGTTTGAAGGGAGCATAAAATTTATGAAAGATAAGTTCAAAAATTTAAAGAATAAAAAGTTGTTAATATTTGCAGTTATTGTTTGTGCAATAGCTGTATTAGTATTTTCAACTAAAGAGCAACTTTTTAAAACAAATTCGTTGCAGACGGAGGATAATAAAGAGACTATAAGTATAAAAGATGCGAATGGGAAGGTTCATACGAAACTTGAAAATCTAAATCCAAGCATAAAAGGAACTACGAATGGTACTTTTAAATTGAATGGAAAAGATATAGTAAAAAATGCTGCAATATTCTTAGGTGATAAGTATGGTGAGCCTGATAATAAAGTTGTGAGGGGAGCGAATTTGGACTGCTCTCAACTTGTACAATCTGCATTAGTTAAGAGCGGAGTAAATAATATATCAGGATTTCAAATTCTTGATGGACATGGAAAGAACATACCAGAACAAACTATGGATTGGTTTGTAAATGGTAATGGTGCAAAACAAGCTTGGTCTCAATTAAAATATTGGAAATATGATACATCAACTCAAAAAATAGTAGATATACCATATAATAAATCAAATAATGATACGTATTCAATATATAAGTATAAAGATAAGCTTACTGTTGATGGACAAAAAATAAATGTATTAAAAGTAAATGATCCAATTACATCTAATTTAAGATATTATCAATACTATGATGGAACAACGAAAAGAGAACTTCCAATGGGAACTATTATAATATCATATGGTTCACAATGGAGAAGTGGAGATTGGTCAACAGGAAAACAAAACCATGCTTGGATATGTATAGGAAATTTAGGCACTACAAATGCAAATGAAGCAGCAAATATTCTGATAAATATGGGAATAATAGAAGAAAAAAACAGAGGACATGTAGTAAGCACAAGTAGTACTAATAAATATTGGAGAATTGAAAATGCTGGTTCAACAGGAGTTACAATAAATAATGGTGATCCAGATATGAGCTTAGATGGAACAGGTAAAAAAATTGGACCAATATGGGCATTCCAAGTTGCTAATGATAATATTGGTACAATCTCATTTGGTGTAAACAAAGTGAGCTCAAGAAACAGCAATAAAAAAGTAAATGCAACCTTCAAGTATAAGTTAACAACTCAAGATGGTAACTCATCAATAAAAAATGGTCAAATAGTTGCAAATAGCGGAAATAAAGTTACTATTAGTAATTTAGAAAGAGGAAAAAGTTATAGATTATATTTAGAAGAACAAAAAGTAACTGGATATGAAGCTAAATTTGATGGAAATAGCTATGCTACAATTTCTATTGATAATAGTGGTAAGGTAACATGGGGAAAAATAAAGGATTCAGATGGCAAAGAGTATGGAGTAACAGTAAATGGATTAGAAGGCATATTTAATTTAAAGGATAACCCTGAACCTAGAGAAATAAGTTTAGATATAACTAAAATTAATACTGATAATAAAAATGTTAATGCTACATTTCAATATTGGGTATCAGACACATATGAAACTAAAGTACTATCAGGAAATCCTACTGAATTTAATACAGGTAGTATACCAAAATTATTTACAGCATATTACGATGAAACAACAACAAAGTATGTATATTTTAAAGAAAGTAAAGTAGATGGATATTCAAAAGGATATTTCCAAAACGAAAATAATTACATAGTTGCTAAAATAACAGTTTCACCTACATTATCTGTAAAAATAGATTATCCAGATACAAATAAAACATATAAGTTGCAAAAATCTGGTAGTAAATTTGTGCCTGCTACAGAAAAAACAAATTATGTAAAAGAAGTAAAGCTGGACGGAACAAGTTTAAAAGCGACAATTGTAGATCCAGACAGCATAGATGTTAAATTGAATTTAACAAAATTATTCTATTCAGATTTAGAGGGAATAAGTTTTTCTAGTAGTGGAATTAATGTGGATTATTGGTTTTCAGATAAAGAGTCATATAGACCAGGAAATGAAAATGCAATTCTTAATGGACAAATGTCAATCTCTACAAAGGGAACTGAAAATAGTCCATCAATAAGTGTAAAAAAGAATAATGACGTATATATATGGATAAGAGAAAACTTAGATGATTCAAATAAATTAATAATGACATCAGGTATATTTGATGATGAAAGTGTATATATTTATGCTAAAGTACATATTGATAAAGATGGTAAGGCTACATTGTCAAGCGTATCTAGTAGCTATAT
>CAKPLV010000008.1 GCA_934167735.1 uncultured Clostridia bacterium
TTTTAAAGTAGCTACAAAGATATCACCAGTATCTAAGTAACATTTTTACAACAAAGTCTTTTTCTCTATTTAATAAGTCTACTGACTTTAATGAACTTTTTTGTTCATTCTTATTATAGCACAAAAAAGTGTTTTTATTCAATAGGTTTATATAGAGAATTTTATAAGTTTTTTGGAGTATTGTTATTAGATATTTAGTAGCAATACTCTTTTTCTTTTACTAAAATTGAAAGGTAGAAGAGCAAATGTTAAAAATAACAAGAAAAGAATATAAAACTAATCTTATTATGAGAGAACTAAATGCTATAAATGTTTTAAGAGATAATCACGAGATTCTTGATTGCACTAAATTAAATATGATGAGTGTATTGTCATACTTAATAAAACATGGAGCAGCAACACAAACTGGATTTAGAAAATCCATTAAAGATATCTGGAATATGTATAAAAGATATCATAAAAATGTTAAATCTATTTCTAATTTTAAAAAGATTATTTATAAGTTAGAAGATATAAACCTTATTTTTATAGAAAGAGTAGGCAAAATTAATACTTATCATGCAAGAAAATTTTTAGAAGATAAACAAGAAGTAACGCGTGGAGTGACACATGGAGTGACACAAGAAAAATTCCATGAAAGTGCTGGTATTACTAACTTTGATAATACATCCGAAAATACTGAAATATTAAATTATAAAAATAATTATATTAATATTACTAATAATACATCTAAAGATGTTTCTCAAGATAGTTATAAAAAATCTCTAGCTTATAAAAAAGCTTGTGAAGAAAATAATAAAGATACTGTAGCTCCAGTACAATTAATGGTTATAGCATTAGAATTACTAAAAAACATGAACAGAAGAAGTGAGAAACTAAAATCTATGATAAGGAGTAAGCTTATGAATAAAATGCATATAGTAAGAGTAAATGCTGATAAGTATGTTGAAACTGTTGTTTTAGATTGCATAGCTAAATACGAATTTAATAGAGAAATGTACGCTTATACTATTGCTAAAAATAAGAATAACTATAGATTTGTTTATAATAAAACTAAAAAATCATCTAATTTCGCTAATTTTACTCAAAGACAGTATGATTATGATAAATTAGAATTACAGCTTTTGGGTTGGGATACTTCTGACGATAACTAGATAGAATGTATGTTACTATTAATTAATATATTTAAGATTAATTAATGAATTAACAAATGATTATATATGAGGATGCCTATAGGATAAAAGCATGTAAAGTTAAAAAATATAATTTACATGATATTAATCTTTTAAAGATTAAAAGTGGATAGCGAAAAAAATTTTCCTTACCATCCACTTTTATTTCAACTTGCATTATAGGGTGCGTAGCACATGTATCCTTTTAGTATTGGTTTATGTGTATTTATAATAAACATTGTAGTTAAGCAAATATACACATAATAAAGGACATAGACTGTTCTAAAATAGTTTATTTATATCCTTCCAATTTATGTCGGACATATTATCTATATATTTAGTATTATTTATTTTAAGATGTTCATTTTTATCTCTTACAAATCCCCAATTCAAATTATGATCTGCTGCATATTTTTTAAAAGCTTCAAATTTATTTTCTACTTGTTTATCTATATTTTTACTTTTTCCATCTTTTGATTCTCCACCTTTTGTCTCTATTAGCCATATATCATTATTTTTTAGTTTAACAATATAATCAGGATAAAATAACCATTGTTTTTGTAAAGTATCTATATAAACAATAGAAAAATATTGTTGCCCAGTGTCTCCATTTTTATAGACCCAATCTACATTTTTATTATTTTCGCAATATCTTTCGAATAATCTTTCAGATAATGAACGAATTCCATCAACTATTGAAGCTTCTGTGTAATTATTATAAGCATTACTTAAAATAATATTTTTATTTGTGCTTAAAGAATCATATTTTATTAAATCTTGTTCTGGAATTTTAAATATAATTTCCTTAGGATTAAAAACTAAGCTAGATTGACTAATTAATTGGCTTGTAGCGTCTTTAAAGTCACGTTTTAATAATTCCTCATTATTTATAATAAATGCATAAAATTCTTTTGTATCAAGTTTTAATAGCTTACCATTTTCCGTTCCATATTTACGAAATAACTTTTCTAATATAGCTCTTAATTTACTTTGCTTTATGCCAAGTGTTGTTTTTATAGCGTTAATTGAATGCATTAAATCAATACCATTTTTATGTGTATTGACCTCTCTACGTGTCACTATTTCATTTGCATTATTTTCTCGTAATATTGACTCAGTTTCGATAAATTTGCCTTGTTTAGCTATGCTTCTTAATTCATCTCCAAAAATATAATTATTTGCTTCAAGCCTTAATTTATTTTCCCTTGTTTTATTTGTTAATTTATATTTTTCTTTAAAGAATTTATATAATACAATATAAGATTCTCTTTCACCTAGTCCATCATTATCCAAATCTTTTAGTTGTTTTTTTAAGGTGAAAGTTTTACATTTTTCTTTTAAAAAAACCCTTTGTATATCAAAAGCATTATTTAACTCTTTTTTTATACTTTCATGATATTTTTTATCAAAAGTATATAAATAACAATTATCTAAAAGTTCATTATTGTAATGTTTGGCTTCTGGCATACGCCTTAATCTACCAATTGTTTGAATCGTAAAATCCTCATGCATATTTTCACGCAATTTTACAAGTATTTTAGCTCTTGGGCAATCCCAGCCGGTTGAAATAGCTTGTTTCATTAATAGAAACACAGGTTTAGAATCAATATTTTCTATACCATCTTTATTTATTTTTTCATCATCAGCACTCATCCATTTAGCAACTAATCCATTTTCATAGGTGTACCCCATATTTTCTAGCTTTTTTTCAATAAGTTTTATAAGATCTTGTGATAGATCTGGAAATTGTATCATAATTAAAGGATTAATTTTTTTATTAATTTTAATATATTCCTGTAAAATTTCTAATCGTTTTTTATTAGCTAAGTCAATTAAATATTCATGTTCATTAGATATACTAATATTAGATTGTACTCCATCATTAATATAAAGAGCTTTAGTAATTAGACCTGACGTAATTACATCTAATTCTGATATTTCATAAAAATTAAATGACTTATTCTTTTTGCTTGTTGCAGAAACCCTTATTTCATATATTGGTGAAAATAGGTTAATAATATTTTGAGATTTTTCTGTACAATTATAATGTTCTTCATCAACAATTAAAATAAATTTAATACCATTGATGCGAGCTTCTTCAATTCTTTCATATAAATTTTTCTTTTCATTTTCACAAATAGCCTTATTTCTCTTATTATTGATTAATTCCCAGTTAATAAAAGTAACTTCATTACTATTAAAACCGCTGGATATGACATCAAATAAGTTTTTACAATTTATATGGGGAAGATGTTTAATCATTTTAAACATACTTTGTTCTTCTAAATTACCTTGACCTGGGCATATCCATATAAATGCAATACTTTCACTAGTATTATTAAAATATTTATCTATATAATCAATTAATATAATTGTTTTTCCTGCACCTGTTGGGGCTTTTATCACAGTTGTTTTTTCATTGTTATTGTTTAAGGTAATATCTAATAAATGTGTTACGCAATTTTCTTGGAATTCAAATAAACCATTTTTTAAACCGATCATATTTTTACTAACTCCCTTAATTCATTTGGAAAATAATATTCGGGTATTGTAATTATTTCAATACCTAATTGGTTAAATAATATTTCTTGTTCTTTAGTAAATAATACATTTGTTGATCTATAAATTTTTTTGCATTTTTTAACATTATCTAAGTTATAACAAAAGTTATCTATGTCATCATCCGTCATTATAATTTTATAGTTGGTATCATTTATATTAATTGAATATTCTAATTCGATCATTTCTCTAATATGAGAAAGTAGTGCTTCATATATATCATATTCGGTATTAGTATCACTTAATTGCTTATCTATATATTCTGTTTTAAAATATTTTAAATTAGCAGGTATTCCAGCTATTTCACTATTCTTTTTAATAATACCTAATACTTTTAAAATACCGTCCTCTATTATTGTTTTAATTGATGAATAGTTATCTTTTTCTTTTAACTTTATTTCTTCAATTTTTTTCAGTAGATTTTCAGCCTTTTTAAGGTCTGTTAATGTTAATTTTTTCTCAAGTAATATATCTTTAAAATCTTTAGAGTGTGAATAACCTTCTATAGCAGATTTAATTCTAGGATAGGTTATAGAACTTGCAATACCATGATAATTTTTCCATTCATTCCATTCCAATTCAAATTCCTTTACAGATCCATATTTCTTTTTAAATTCCTTTTCACGTTTTTCTCCTACATCATTATTAGTACATAGGATAAACTTACGATTTCCACCAAGATTTTTATTCATAAGTAGTACAGCATGTCCTGTTGTACCACTTCCTGCAAAAAAGTCTAATACAGTAGCATTAGGTTTATCTTTTATTAGTGCATATAAACATTCATATACTGTATATAGAGATTTAGGAAAATCAAAATCATTATCTTTTATCATACTATTTATTAACTGTGTTCCATATTCATTCGCATCAAATTTTTTATCTGTCCATACTGTCTTATATGCTTCAAAATCTTTTTCAATTTCAATTTCATATCTTCCATTATTTTTCTTGACTTTTAACGAATCTCTTATTGATTCAACTGTTTGATATGCATATCTCCATTTACGTTCTATACCATTTTTATCTATCGGGTAAATTAGGTATGTGTCGTCTTCTTCTATATATTCAGATTGAGATGTTGGGTGGATATCATCAGGTACTACTTCTCCAAATCCTATTATCTCATTGTTTTTAACGATAACTGGGTAAAAACAATTTTTGGCATCTGTTCTTAAAGATTCACCACCCCAATTTCTAAAGTTAGAACCTTTAATTTCGTCTGGTTCTAATGATTTATTACCTATAACTTTATATGCTTTATTATATACAAATATTGCATATTCATGCACGTAAGAAAAGTTTTTTCCTTGAACTCCCCTTGGGTTGTGAATTATAGTTATACAATCGATTTTATAAGAATCACCAAAAATATCATTAAGTAAAAGTAATGTTGTTGCTAGTTCATTTTCGTCTATAGCACAAACTAATGTACCTTCATCTGTTAGTAAAGATTTAGCTATAGTAATACGTTTATGCATCATGCTTAACCATTTACTATGTCTAAATCCATCCTCTTTATCAACATAGTTATTATCATATTTCCAATCCTTGGCTCCGGTATTATAAGGCGGATCTATATAAATTACATCTATTTTCTTTTTATGAGTTTTTTCCAATAATTTTAAACTATGAAGGTTATCTCCTTCTAATAAAAAGTTATAAGGCTTGCTATTATTGCAAACTATTTCTTTATTTTTAATTTCTTTAAAAACAGGGACTTTAGTTTTCATATCTAAATCTATTTTTTCATAATGTTCTTCCCAAACTAATCCATATTTTTTATTAGTTATTTCTTGTTCTATTTCTTTTATAATTATAGATGAATTATTTTCAATATCTTTTTCTTTCAATTGATTTAAATAACTTAACATGTTTGATCTTCTTAATTTTGATAAATTTTTCATAAATACCTCTTAAAACCAATATTTCATATTAATATTATTATATATCTATTTTCTTTTTTTTACAAAGAATATATAAATTTCTTTAAAATTAAATAAATATATATTTAAAATATATTTTAACAAATATCCTATAAAGGATAATATTATTTTTATATAATAAAGGTATCAAAACTTAACAGTATTGATACCTTCTTTTATTTAATGTAAAATCATATTTATAGTGGTGTCAAAAGTTAGTATAAAAAATTTATTAGATATTGGAGGAAAAATGAATAAAATAATAGGTTATTGTAGAGTAAGTAGTAAAGGGCAGTTAGAAAATAATAGCTTAGAGCAACAAGAGCAAGAGATTTTAAGTAAGTATGATAATGTAGAAATATTTAAAGAACAGTTTACTGGGGCTAAGACGCAGAGGATTATACTTAGTAAAATCATTGAAGAACTTAATGCTGGTGATATGTTAGTAGTTACTAAACTTGATAGATTGGCAAGAAATACGGTTGAAGGGATACAGATTATAGAGCATTTGTTTAATAAAAATATAAGTATACATGTGCTTAATATAGGACTTTTAGAAAATACAACCATGGGAAAATTCTTCTTAACGACCTTATTAGCAGTAGCAGAAATGGAAAGAAATATGATAATAGAAAGAACACAAGCGGGAAAAGAGATTGCTAAACGAAAAGAAGGGTATAAAGAGGGAAGACCTCCTAAATATACTACAGCCCAATTAAACAATGCTCTAGGTATGTTAAGTGTAAATGGAGGCACATATTCTTATAAAGATTTAGAGAGATTACTAGGAATATCTAAAAGTACATTAATTAGAGAAAATAATAGAAGAAAATGAAACATAAATTGATAGAATTTTATAAAAACTTTATTTATTCTAATCATTTATTACGTGTAGTGGATGTCCATGTCAATATTATTATTTTTGTCCTAGTCTTAGCAGTTAGTAGTTTAATAATATTAATATGGGAAAAAGGAGTTGAGATGTAGTTTATTATTAATATATTAGAAATAATATGAATAAAAAATTTATTTAGCTAATAAGTAGATACATGAAGATATTTAAATAAATCGGGTATAATAAAGAAATATTTTAGAGATATATTATAGTGAAGAAAATACAAGTAAAACACATATATTATAATAAACAATAATTGATTCTAATAGGATTATAAAAAAGATAGATAGGAGAAAACATAATGACGTATAAATTTATATCAGAAGTATATGAGCTATAGGATGAATTATTTGATATTTATCGTTTTAAAGATAAAAGTAAGAAATTTTATAAAGGCCGTATTGATAATTTTTTTCATAATTATATGGGATTAGATTTTAATAAGGATAAGCCTTTAAAAGCCATAACCTACTACGATATTAATATATATTTAAATGGTTTGGTTTGTGCTGATAGTGAAAGAGTAAATAATTATACTGCTTTGAAAAGATTTTTTGAGTATACTTATGAAAAAGATAAAACTAACGATATCATAACAAATCTAAATAGACCAATATATGAAAAAAATCTATAGAAATTTTAGATGAAGAAAATTATTCAAAATTAAAATTATATATCATTGATAGGGAAAATTCAGTTTATGCTAGGTTAGTTTTAGCATTATTCATTTTTAATGGTTTAAGTAGACAATATATAGCGGCTATAAGAAATAATGATTTTATTTTTAAAGATGCAGTATATAAATTAAGGGTTTGGAAAAATGAGGAGGAAATATTCTTACCTTTAAAATCAGAATTGCAATTAATTATTAATGAATATTTATTAAATTTACCTAAGGAAGAGAATTTAAATAGGTTTGTAAAAGTAAATGATAATGAATTAAGTACATATGTTACTGATATGGCTAAAAATTTATTTTCACAAAAATGTACTACAACTATTCTATCTAATACATTTATATCAAAAGCATTAAAGAGTGGAAATTATATATGGCAAATAAGTAAGCTAACTCTAGAATTAACTGGTACTATAGAAAAGCATATAAATGATTTTGATAATTTAGTGAATAAACAAACATCAATATTAAACAGTTTTTAGCTTGAATAATAGTTAATAAGAATTATTTAATTATTTTGTTTTAATCGTGAACTTTTTAGGATTTTCCATATAATAATAAATAAGAGATATATGATATGTTTATTTATTTAAGGGGTAATAAAATTTATATAAAATTTAAATCAATTTTATATAAATTTATATAAAAATGTAAATAATAATAAAAATTTATTGAAAATTGTTCTATTTAAATAAATTTTTGAATATAAATAAGTAAAACACTTGTTTTACTTCTCAAAGCGAAGCGAATAACCATTTTTAAAAAAGTTGACTTATTTATATAAAGTTAATTTTTTTTATATAAATCAATGTAATAAAAATCTTATTTATTGTGAACTCACCTTGATAAATTTATATAATACTAAAAGTAAGCTATATTATTAAGGGGGAAGTAATTATGTTAAGAATGGATAGACAATTATATAATGCTATTGGAGAAAAGTTAAACTCATTAATAGGGAAAGAAATAGGAGAACTTACTGCCACTAAAAGAAGTCCTATGTTTAGAAGAAATGATTTAATTTCTTTTAGCTACGTTTTTAAAGAGGATAAAGATATCTATTTATATATTAAAGACATGCAAAATATTATTACTTTGGAAATGAAAGATTTCTCTAAGGGAAGATCAGAAACAAGATTTAGGGCAGATATGTCTAGGGCAAAAGAGTTAATAATAGAAATGTTTGAAAAAATTACGAAAGAAGAAAATATTAATAAAGAGCTAGATATCTTATTCAGTGCTGGAAAAGTTATGACTGAAGATCATAGGAATGGCTTTGGAAATATGCCATTTTAGAAGTAAAGTAGCTTTAAGCTACTTTTTTGCATAAAAAAATTGATTTGGTACCTTACTGTAATTATATTACTTTAACCAAAAAAACCAATTGGTACCGTTGATAAAACTACACTAGCCCTGTAAGTGTACCTCAGAGACTGATTTTTTTATTTCTGATAGGCGGCTTTAGTTTTTTGAGTTTGCTACCATTGCTGTGTATAGCATGTATATATGTATTAGTATTAATATTTTATATAGTTTAATTTTTTATTATGTAATAACTTTTTTAAAATTATTAAAATATTATTTAAATTTTGTATAATTTTTAATAATATTTTATTTAATATTTATATACAAATTAATAAATTATTATTATTTTTTTAATTATTTATTAATATTAAACATGTATACTTAAAAAATATATTAATGTATACATGTTTATGTTATAAAACTATAAATATAATAAATTAATATAATAATATTATTTTTAATTTATTAATATATAATATTAAAATAAATATATTTAATATAATAAATATTGTATACAATATTTATTATATTTTTTTGTAAAAATATAATAATAAAATTATCAAATAATTTTATTATTTTTTAACTTTTCCCTTAGCATTTGGGCATAGTATTGTTGCGTAAATATTTCTATTTTATTTTTAGCAACTTTTAATTTTTTATTTTTAAAAATTAAATTTAAAAAATTAAATCTCATTTTTAAAATTTTTCTTATTAAATTTTTACACACACAACAGATTTTTTATCTAAAATTTTTACTCCAGCACCAGCTAAAGCTAACCATTCTCGTTTACCAGATCTTTTTAGATTTGTAGTAATAACCTCCTTAAATGTGTGCAATTCCAAATGGGATATTCCAATATACTCTGGTGTAAATAATGCTACACATTCCATAGTATTGTTTACTAAAATTGGAGTATGGTTTATATATGCTCTTATAGTCCTAGTAGATGTATTGGGAAAATATATTCCATTATTTCCTTTATTAAATTGGACAATACTATCCCCAACTGCATTTTTTAGCTTTAAAAGCTTTTTATAATCTTCGGTGTTGCACAGTATAAAATTTTCTCCCAGGTATTTATTATTAAGCTGTATAAATAATTCCTCAATTTTTTTACAATCGTTTTCTATGGTTATTTCTAATGGTTCTATTTTATTTAATTCTTTACATAATTTGTTTTCGATTTCCGTATTTATATTATTATCTAACATAACTTTTATTTTATCTACAAAACTTTCATCTGCGTTAACTAGTATGTCCGAAGCTTGTTTTGCACACTCTATCCCCTCTGCTTTTATCTCTATATAAGATATATCTTTATCATTAATAATTGGAAATATGCAACGTCCTGTATTACTATCCGCAATGCTATTTTGGCATAGTTTTAATAATTCGCTATTGTTTATTCTGGAAAATATTGTTTCATGAAGCGTAAAACCACTATTAACTTTTTTGCTATTATTTAAAGTTTTTTCTATATTTTTATCCATAAAATTTATTTTTTCTATATTGCTCATATTATCTTTTCCCTTTCTTATCTTAATATTCTCTGCAACATCTTCCGCCACATCGATTCCTCTAGCCTCAATCATAGACGCTGCATAAGCAGGATTCCTAACAGTAGATACCTCTCTTAAAACAATCTTTTCAATTGTTCTTTCGTATATTCCATCTTGTCCTATATCCCAGCTATCTTCCAAAACCTTAAAGCCAAAACTCATATAATTTTTTAGGTTGGATTTAATTAAAGCATAAGTATCTCTACCATAGCTAGTCGGAGCAATTGTGGCTTCCATTTTTAACCCTATATCATCTTCCCACAATTTTAATGAATCGTTTTCAGTTGAGGATAGTAATTGATTCTTATCATGTTCTGCTAAAAAATCCACTCGATTAGCTTCTTTTAAGGCATCGCTAAAAACACCTTTTTTCACTTTTTCTCTAAATTTTCTTTTTTTCCCAAGTATTCCAGACCATGTTTCTGTTTTGTTAACTGTTCCGCTAACAAATAGTTCACCATCTTCATTAGCTTCCAATATTGAACTACGTAATTCAATCGTGTTACTCATATTTTGCTCCTTTTATATTATTCAATCTATTTTCTTTTAGAGTCTCTATGAAATATGAAGGAATCCTTACTCCAAGGGAGGTGGATATTCTTATTTTTTCTTTCAATTCGCTATAGCTTATATGATAAAATGGAAAATCCAGATTATTTTTATCTTTCATCATATCTAATTCCCCCTTTTTTTCTAACTAAAATTTGCTTTGAATCTAAGTCTAACACTTTCGCTACATTCGCTAGTAATTTAAAATTTATATGTTTAGAATTTAATAAGTTTTGTAAACTTCTTACGCTAATTTTTATAATTTCTGCTAATTTTTCATAGCATTTAACTAAATCAGGTTCTTTAAAATAAGAAATCATTGCTAGTTCTATATAATTTTTATTTATCTTCATATTTATAGCTCCTTTCATAAAAAAATAAAAACCTCTAGCTTATAATTAGAGATTTAGGAGGATTTTTGAATTTGAAGGAATTAAAAGTATATAGAACATACGGAGGAATGTATGCTCTATATTATATAATATATATTCCTATAAAAATTTTTTCAGTTTTCAGTAATTCTTTTACAAATTAAAGTTAAAAAAATAAAAACTATCAGTTTTTCTGATAGCTTTACTTATTATCCTTTTCTTATAATTAGTTTTTTAAGCGATTTCTAAAATACCTTTATCGTATTAAAGTTCTATCTTAAAAAGACTAATTTGAGAGTTAGAAAAAAGAATTTTATATATAATATAATATATAGAATATTAATTAGGCAGCTATAAGTTTATAGTTGCTATTTTTTTAAGGAGAATGCTGCACGAGAGTTAATAAAGATTATATTTATAAGGTAGCTTTTAACCACCATGATATTTATACAAAGACTACTGTTTGTAAACTTATGGTCGAAGAGATAGAAGTTTCTTTTTCTTCAATAAAGAATTTTTTAGCTTCAAAAGATTTTAGTCGAAAAACGGTTTTTGCAATATAACAAACTCTAAATTTAGACCCATCAAAAATGTTTATTTTAGAGTAGATTCGATATTTACTCTTTTTTTTATGAACTATTAAAAATTGATTTATATAATTTAAATATAAAGAAAGGAAGAAATATTATGAAGAATAAAAGCTTGGAAAAAAGAAGATTCCCAATAGAGAACAATTTCATGAAAGGTAATAAAAATATTAATAAATCTAAACCAAATGATATTTTATATGGATATTTACAAATGGTCTCGACTTACAGAGAAGAAGAAAAAATCAGATTTATTTATAAAAAAAACTATACACATTCTGAAGTTGAAAAATACTTTGGATATGATAATAATGGCAAACCATATTTTCCAAGAAAAAATGTTGAAAGAGCTTTTAAAGTTTTACTTCAGTATGGTTATGTTAAAGAAATACAAATAACAGGTTTAAAAGGAAATTTAGTAAAAGCATATGAATTACCATATAATGTTAATGAAGTATTTCAATATGTAGAGTTTGATACGTTAAAATTTATGTTGAGAACCTGTAATCCTAATATTATTAAATTATATATCTTTTTTAAATATAAATATTTTTGCTTTGGTGATAAATTTATATTTACTCAAAAATTATTATTAGAGGAGTGTTTCGGTTTAAATTCAAGAAATCGATCAGCGGTTAATGAATTAAAAGATAGACTTAAAATGCTAAAATTATTAGGCCTAATAGACTGGGTAGATTTTACAATTATTAACGATATGGGTAAACCAGTACCACAAAAAAGGTTATTATTTGTTAACAATAAAGTAAAAAGTGGTCATTTTTAATACTATATAGAAAAGGTCAAAAATAATACTATATAAGAAAGGTCATTTTTAATACTTTATTAAAATCATATTAAATCATATTAAATCATACATTATTGCAAAAAAAATATTTTTTGCAATTTAAACTAAATTAAACTTAACAATACAAAAAATATCTAGTTTTAATCTTTCTAAAAAGGAGAAAAAATGAATAATATATATATAATAAATATGGAAACTATGATAAAGCAATTAAAGATAAAGAAGTTAGACTTTTTATTTTTATTAAGAAAGTTCGATTTAATAGATAATTGGGGAATGGGTAAAGGTATAATAAAAATAAAAATTATATATAATTATACTAAAAACGGGCGCACAAGAAATATAATTCATTTTACAACTCCGTTGGGAGCTGCAGCAATAACGAGAATAATTGCAAATAATGATTTAAATTTTAAATAAAACATAAATTTTATATTAAAAAAATTAATAATAAATTATTAAATAAGGCACTTACTTAATACTGATTTTATAATAATGTTACATTATTATATTAATACTTACCTTATATTGCTTTTATAATGACTTAATTATGACTTTATACTTATTTATTATTTGTGTAAAATTATAAAATTCAATAGAATATTATGTATTAATTTGGAAAATAATAATATTATAGATATAAATTAATAAAATAAAAATTTTTTATTTAAATTTTATAAAATTTGTGATAGAATTATATCAAAGAAGTGAAAAAATTACGTAGAAATTAATCGTTTAATTTATAAAAAATAAAAGAAAAAGAATTTATAGCTTTAAAAATTGTTTGGCGACGATTTTTAAAGTAGCTACAAAGATACCACCAGTATCTAAGTAACATTTTTACAACAAAGTCTTTTTCTCTATTTAATAAGTCTACTGACTTTAATGAACTTT
>CAKPLV010000009.1 GCA_934167735.1 uncultured Clostridia bacterium
TATATTTTACATTTCTTGAATCATTTCTTTTTCCTCTCTTAGGTTCTGGTGATAAATAAGGACTATCTGTTTCAATCAAAATTTTATCTAAAGGAACCATTTTCACTATATCTAATGCATTTTTTGAATTTTTAAATGTTATAGGCCCTGCAAAAGATATATAAAACTCTAGTTCTAATGCTTCTCTTACAAGTTCTTGATTTAGTTGACAACAATGAAATATTCCTTTTTGGTTTACATGATTTTGTTTTAATATTTCTATTGTATCTATATAAGCATCTCTTGAATGTATTACTATTGGTAAATTGTATTTATTAGCTAGTTTTATTTGTTCTATAAATGCTGTTTTTTGTAATTCTTTATTTTCTTTATTCCAATAATAATCTAATCCTATTTCTCCTATTGCAACTATTTTATTTTTCAAATTTCCTTGTATGATATTTTCAATTTCATCAATATTTTTCCACAATTCACTCTCTTCTTGTGGAATATCGTTTGGAGATATCCCACATATTGTATAGATATAATCATATTTTTTTGCAATTTCAATTGCCTTTTTTGATGATTCAATATCATATCCTGCACATATGAATTTTGTTACACCTTCTTCATATGTCTTTTTTATTATTTCATCTCTATCTATATCAAATTTTTCATCATTATAATGTGCGTGTGAATCAAAAAATTCCATTCTTTATCTCCTTATTTATATATTACAACTACATTTGCAACAGCATATTCTTTACAATGTGAGATACTTACTTCAATATCTTCAACTTCATCCATTACATTATTAAATATTTTTACATTTGGCTTTCCATCTTTATCATTTGTTATTTCTATGTCTTTCCATTCAATTTCATATTTACTATTTAATTTTCTTGATATTGCTTTAAAAACTGCCTCTTTTGCTGCAAATCTTGCTGCATAATGTTGATATTTTTGAGTTTTTTTACTCTCACAATATTTTATTTCATTTTCAGTATATACTCTGTCACAAAATTTTCCATTTGTATTTTCTATACTACTTTTTACTCTTTCTATTTCTATAATGTCTATTCCTGTGTTTATTTTCATTGTTGTTCTCCTCTCAATTATCCCCTGTCATTTTCTCTCAACGAAAAAGCGACATTTTTGTCGCTTTACTTCATGAAAAATATAATATTTAAAATATTTATTATTATAGTTATGACAAGTAATATTGCAATTATTCCGTTTGTTTTCGTACTTTTTTCTATATTTAATTCTTTATATAATATGTCGTATTTGTTTTTAGTATCAAAAAACATAGTATTTAGATCTAACACTTCCTTTAAATATTGAAAATACAATGATCCTGTATCATCTGAAGTAACTTCATTTATCCATAATGTTTGGGTAAATTCTATGAATTCTTTTCTTGTCTTATTTATTCTTGTTCCTTGTCTAAATTCTAAATTTATTTTCTTTAAATAGAATTTAGTATATAGTGCTAATATATATGTATATAAATATTGCTCCTGAAATTCTTGTGGTAATATAGTGTAATTATTTATATCTGCACTTGATGCAAATAATGTTATACCTTGTTTTGATAAACTTATTTTTGCATATTTCCATTTTGACAATGTTTTTATATTTTCTTTTCCATAATTAACTATATTATCACTTGGTAAAATATTTATATATCTTATATAATTGTCTTTTATTTTTTCAAATTCATTAGAGTTATTCCAGTTTTCTTGATCTATACATGTATATGAATAAGTAAGAAATCTTTCTGTGTCAATATCTAATTTTAGTGCTTCAACATTTGTTCCTGTAAGATCTTCAATAAATTCTCTAAGATATTTAATATCTCCAAAACTATCTGATTGTAGTCTTATTTTGTCATAGCTATCTAAATTAAAGAATTCTTTATTTAAATCTCTAAATTTATAGTTGAAATTTAATACATCACTAAATCTATCAGTATTTTCAATATTTGTTTTCATACATAAGAAACATATTCCTGTATTAAAACATATTATTTCCACTTTAGATATTTTAAAAAATATTCCTTCTGTTTCTTCTAGTTTTCCTTGTATATCTTTTTTTATTGTATATTCAAATATTGTACAATTATTTTTAGCTAAAATCGCAGCTTTTGTATCTAATGGTAATTCTTCCATTTTACTTAGTTTGGTTTTGCTCATATTGAAACTATTAAACATATAGTTTCTAGTTCTGTGTGAAAAATATGAGTATATGTCTAAGTCTTTATCTTTTCTAAAATTTCTTAATTTGCAATTTTCATCTTTCAATAATTTCATTAAATATTTTATGTATTTTGATTCCTTTATTACATAAGGATATATAAAATATGTATATTGATACTTTGTCTTTAGCTCCATTTACAACATTCCTTTCACATTACTATTTTTCACAATAATAATTCATATTTATATCTTCTCCCAAATGCCACTTGCCTAAGAAGTTTATTTTTAGGTTGTTGTCTAAATTATATTTTGGTTCGATTATTTCTTTTCCTTCATTATTTAATGAACCCCATAGCCCATTCTTTTTAACAGCTATATATCCATATTCATTTTGTTCTGTTCCATCATCATATATATAGTCTACAACATTATTTCCTTTTTTATCTACATATCCATATTTTCCATTCTTTTTGCTAAGAAATAATGTGTTTCCTTTTAATATTTCTGTATTTTTCTTTTCTTCACATTCAAAATTATAATATTTATAGTCTCCATCTATTCTCATTCTCATATATGATTTTTGTGTATTAATTTCAGATAAAATACCTTCTATTTTTGTTTCATATTGAGAATTTATTATTGCTGTTTGATAATTATCTGTTTCTGCTATAAATAAGTTTGCTTTTTCATTATATGTTAAACCTGTATACTCAAAAGGAACTTTTTCTTCTCCATTTTGATCTATAATACCATATTTGTCATTTTCTTTTGCTATATATACATTTTCAAATGCTTCTTTTAATACTTGGTATTTAGGTTCAATTAAAATTTCTCCTGATAAATCCATTTCTCCATATTGTTTATCTTTTTCAAAGATAATTCCTCTTTTAGTAACTGATTGGATATCATCAAATCCATCTTCTATTATTGTTTCTTCTGATGAATTTATTAATTTTAATTTACTATTTTCTTTTATTAAATAATAGTTTTGTAAATATTTTTGTTCGATTTCTTCATAGTTGTTTTCAAGAATTTGTTTTTTTGTTGTGCTTATTAGTCCATATCTGCCTTGTTCATCAATTGTAATATAACCCTCTTTATAAGTCTCTCCTAAGTTCTTTATTTCTTTATAATTAGGTTCTATTATTATACTTCCTTTATCATTTACTAATCCTACTTTTTCTTCTTGTGTGATAAGTAAACTATTTTCTATTCCTTTTAATACTTCTATATTTTTATATTCACATGGTAGTATTTCTTTTCCAGATAAGTCTATTAATCCATATTTATCTGCTTTTTTTACTTTTAATACATTTTCTTCATACCATAGATTATCATTTTCGTCTACATTTTCTAATGGTTCTATTTGATCATATTGTGTGAATATTTCTTCGTTTTTGCTATTTAATGCTTTTGTTTTATATTCACCTGTTTCTTCATTTATATTATATACACATATAAATACATCTTTTTCTTTGTCTGGCACAACAATCATTTCTTGATATGTAGGATTTATGATTGTTTCTCCATCTTGATTTATAACTCCCCATTTATTTGCTGAATATACTGAAAAATATTCATTTATTTTGTTTGATGTTTTTTTATCTTTTAATACATTTCTGGCTAAAAATATAATCATTATAACAACTGCTATAGCAATTATTACAGCAAATACTTTTTGATAGTTTAGTTTTCCTTCTGTCTCATATCTTTTTCCTTTACTCATTTTAACCTCCATTTGTCTATTATTACATTTAACACTATATCATAAATTCGTTTATCTTACAAGTTTATTGCTATTTTTTTCTATGACTTTTGCTACTATTATGCTCATATCATCTTTTGTTGTTCCATAATTATTATCAACCGCTTCATTTATTATAATATCTGCAATTTTTTGACAATTTTCAGTTTCTATATCTTCAAGCATGTATTTTAACCATAATTCTTTATTTTTGTATTCTACATTTGAATCAATTATTCCATCACTACACATTACAATTATATCATCATTTTCGATATCTTTGTCATATGATGTTAGATTTATTTCTTTTAATATTCCTGCTGGTAAACTCAATGATTTCACTATTTGAACTTTTTTCTTGTTTTTTATGTATGTTGGACATGCTCCATTTTTTACAAATTCTATTTTACCATTATATAAATCAATAATTGCAATATCAAGTGTTGCAAATATTTCTTCATTAGTATTCATTATAGTTGTATTTATTAAGTCTATTGATGTATTTTTATCAAATCCAGTCATTAGTAATCTTTCTAACATTTTTATTGCTATTTGACTACTTTTTCTAGCTTCTGGACCTGATCCCATACCATCACTAATTGCTAATAAATATTTTCCATCATTCAATTTTATTTCTAAACAACTATCTCCTGAAACTATACTATCCTTTTTTAGTTTGTTTGCTTGTCCTATTTGAATAATATATTTATCTGCTGCCATATATGAAAATATTCTTTTTCCTTGTTTGTTAAATTTCTTTGTTTTTGATTCATTTAACATTATTTCTTCATTTAGATTATTTTCAAGTATTTTTCTTATTTGTTCAATATCTTTGTTTTCACTGATTTTACTATTTTCTTTTAAATATACATCTATAAAATATCTATTTTCTATTTTATTAATTTCAACATTTTCTATTAAGATATCTTTATTTTCAAGTGATACAATTATCTTATTTTTTACATCTATATGTTCTTTTTCTTGTTCTGCTTCTTCTTCCATTTTTATAGCAATACTTGATATTGCTTTTGAAACACCATCTAATTGTGCTTGAACATTTTGTTTACTTGATTTTATCTTTTCTTCCCATATAAAATCTGATTTACTAATCTTATATGCTTCATTTATTGCATTAATAATTTTTTCTATATCATTTTTTATTACATTATCTTTATTTTCATCAGAATATCCAACTATATAATTATTATTTTTTTGAAATATTTCTATTAAATCTTGTTTATTGATTTCTTGTTTCTCTAATAAATTTTCAAATATCTCGTTTAAAATTTCTCCTTTGACATCTGTTATATCATCATATAATATGTTGTCTTTATTGTTATCAAGTTTATTTAACAATTCTGTTATAAATCTTTGCTTGTTTTTGCCATATATATCTTCATTTGTTGTAGTATTTTCATATGTTGCTGCCATATCTTTTATTGTTTCTGACACCATATTTAGTTTATCAACAGCTTCTTTACTTTGATTCAACCCTCTAGAATTGTATTCAGGTAATATATTTTCACTATTTGAAAATTTTTCAACACTAATTCCTGCCCATTTTGGAATTGCTAATAATCCTAGTGATGCACTTAGCGCTTCTTTTAGTAAATTGATTACCATTGTATCTGGTGACACGTATAATAAAGTTACATTTCCTATTATGAATCCAACTATTACACCTATTTTTCCAAATCTATTTAATATTCCTGCTATCATTCCAGATAATGCAAATATTGCAATCATCATTGGTTCTTTTTGTGCAATAATTCCTAATGTAACTCCAATTGTGACACCTGATGTTGTTCCTATTAATACACCATTTTTCCATCCTAATATTAATACAATTAATATACTTAAAATATTTCTTATTGATAATCCAAATATAGAAAATTCTCCAAATGATGATACTGCCACAGATAAAAGCAAACTTGCTCCCATTACCTCTTCTAATGAAAATGCTCTTTTTTCTGTAATATTTTGTACTACATTTATTGAATTTACAAATATTTTATAAAATATGACAGAAAATATTGCTAATGTGATATGTAAAATCATGTCTCCAATTGTAAATTTGGTTAATATTAGTTTTGCAATCATTATTAGTATAATACTAAAAAATATATGTCCAGATATTTGCATTTCTTCATTTTTGTATTCATCATTTTCTTTTGGTGGCTTTATACATAGTAATACTAATAACATTAAAATTATTAATATATAATTTAATGCACCTATTGCACCAACACCCAATATATTTCCAAGTAAACCTGCTAAAACAACTCCAATTGCGGGTATTCCACTTGCAAGACTTGCTCCAACAATTGCTATACTAAATGGTGATACTTCTTGTCCCATTCCAACAGTTGATATCATAAATGATATTATATATATTATTATATTCTTTAAATTAAATAAGTTTTTGAGTACTTCATGTTTTGTGTTGCTTTTTAACATCCTTACCACCTCATACTTTTTCATAATATAGTAACATTTTAATATTTTTCTTTCGTGTTTTTTGTCTTTTTTAGTACTTTACTATAAAAAAGTTTTTTACATTTTGTGATATTTCTTTTTTATTTTTTTCTTTTTCTTTTGTTATGTGTCTTATATTTTATTATAGGTTGTCAAAAAAAACAAGTTTTTAGCTAAAATTTATCTGTCATAACCTTCTTTACCTTTTTTGTCTTCTGACTTTTTTGGAACTGTTTTTCCAAATTCACCTTTATATATTGGAATAAATTCTATCTCTTTATCTTCTTTAACTTCTTTTCTTGTTTCATTTTTTACTTTCTTTTCTTCATTATATTTTTCAATTAATTTTCTTAATTGATTATATTCATTTCTGCTTTTTCTATCTTTTAACACATTATATGCATCTCTTAATAATTTGCTTTGTTTAGGATCTTTTGCTATTTCAGAAGCCTTTTTATTATATGCTTCTTCTATTTTTGCATCTATTTCATCTTCATTTTCTATTGGCCTATCATTATTATCATATAATTGGTTTTGATCTAATCCAAGTAAAGTATAAAAATTCTTTTCTAATAAATCTATATATTCCATTTCTTTCCTCCCCTTAGGTTTTCACCCTATTATAACATATATTTGCATAAATTGAATAGTTATTTGATACTTTTTTGTTTTTTATTCATATAATAATTAATAATGCATAAATTAAAAAGAGGTGATATTATGCCTAATAATATGGACGATTTATTAGCAAATGTAAAAAAAATGGTTGATAGTGGTAATATACCTGATGATATAAAAAATATGATGAATAATGTTCAAAATCAAAATAATAATTCACAAGGACCAGACTTAAATAATATTATGAATCAGATTTCTCCAGAAATGTTGAATAATTTCAGTAATATGATGAATTCTAATAATCAATCATCAGAATCTTCTTCAAATAATTTTAATTTAGATGTTAATACGATTATGAAAATGAAGTCTGTAATTGATAATATGAATAATAAAAATGATCCCAGAGCTAATTTATTGTATTCTTTAAAACCTTATTTGCGTGATAGTAAAAAAAGTAAACTTGACCAATATGTTAATTTGCTAAATATCTCAAAAATAGCAGATGTTATGAATAAAAATAAGGATGATAAAAATGAATAGATTTCCTGGTTTTATGCCTCGTTTTCCGTATTATAACCAGTATTCTCCAAGATATTTTTACAACAATTATAAAAATACAGATTCTCATTCTGAATCTGCAAAGCCTAATAATGAAAAAGCAAAAAAAACTCAAAATTCTAATGATGAGTTTTTGTTTGATTTATTTGGAATTAAATTATATTCAGATGATGTACTTATTTTAAGTCTTTTATTTTTATTGTACAATGAAGATGTAAAAGATGAAAGCTTATTTTTAGCACTTGTTTTACTTTTAATAAGTTAAAAGAGAGTTTTATCAACTCTCTTTACTCAATTATTATTTGATCATTATCTACATATATATATGCATGTTCTTTTACATCTTCTTCACTTCTATCAATTTCTCTAACAATATTTGAAATTCTTAATTGGACAGCTTCTAATGTACTTGCAGCAATTATTGCTTCTTTGTTTCCTTTTGCCCCAGCATGTGCTAAACCTCTCAAATTTCCTATTACAACTATGTTGTCTCCTGCAATAACTTCTGCACCTGAATTTACATCTCCTATTACTACAACACTTCCCTCAACTTCCATTTTTTGTCCAGATCTTAATGATCCTCTATGAAAAATTGTTTCAGATGTTCCAACATCTTTTTTATAACTTCTTGTTATGCTATGTAAACCTAATGTTGTTGGTGTATCAAATTTAATTTCTACATCAATTTCAGATTTTATTAATTCTTTGATTTGATCCATTTCTGCATTTTTCAAAATTTTTCCTGTAACTCTTATTGGTGTTTTTTCTTCTTGATATAATTTTTTTAGTTCAATTAATTTTATTGTTAGTTCTTCTATTATATCTTCATTTTCAGCTTTGTCATCTATTTTTATTAATATTTCATCTTTTTTTAAGTTTATACTTACACAACTCATATTCTACATCCTCTCTTTTTACCTTATTTCGTCTGTAAATGGTACTGCTACTGTGCTTTCATTTATTGTACTTGTCTCATTCATTCCAAAATATTGGTTTAATACATCTCTTGCAACTTCTGCTGCATAATTTCCGTGTCCTCCATTTTCAATCATAACAACTACTGCAACTTCTGGATTTTCAAATGGTGCAAAACATACAAACCATGCATTAACTTTATCTCTGTTATTTTCGTCTTTTCCTGCTTCTGCTGATCCAGTTTTACCAGCAACCTCTACAGTGAAGTTTTTGAAAATATTATATGCTGTTCCTCCTGCTTCACTTGTAGCCATTCTCATTCCTTCTTTTGCTATGTCTATACTTTCTTGGCTAACTGTTACTCCATCATCTGATGTATCTATTCCTAATTTTTCATTTATATAACTTTCATACTCATCTCTTGCAACTTCTGTTCCATCTGAATTCATTATTGATTTTATAATTGTTGGTCTTACTATGGTTCCTCCATTCGCAATTGAAGATATGTATTTTGCAATTTGCATTGGAGTGAAGTTGTTATAACTTTGTCCTATTGAAGCTGATAATGTTTCTCCTGGATACCAACTTTCTCCGTTTTTTAATCTAGCTTTTGTACTGCTTGAAGCTGCGGCACCAGCTGACTCGCTAGGAAGTTCTATTCCTGTTTTCTTTCCCAATCCAAAGTGTAATGCATATGTTGCAATAGCATCTACACCTGTACGATCTCCTGTTTCATAGAAGAAATAATTACATGAATGTTGTAATGCTTGTGTAACATTTAAGTAACCATGTCCTCTATGATAACTTGTATAATACCAACATTCCCATTCTTCTCCATATTTTTTATATACACCTATATCATTTATTTTTTCTTTACTTGTTATTGCTCCTGTTTCAAGCCCTGTAATTGCTGTTACCATCTTAAATATAGAACCTGGTGCATATGCAGATTGAATTGTCTTATTTAAAAGTGGATGTGCTTCATTATTTATTAATTCACTCCACATACTAGATGATATACCACCAACAAACCAACCTGGTTCAAATGATGGATAACTTGCAGCAGCTAAAACCTCACCTGTATTTACATTCATTATAACAGCAGATCCACCTTTTGCATCATATTGTTGAGCAAATCCACCATCTCTAATTTTATTTACACAATTTTCTAAAGCAACTTCTGTAGCTTTTTGTAGATTTGAATCTATTGTTAGAACAATATCACTTCCTGCATTTGCATTTTTTGTAATGTATTCACCTGTTATTGTTCCATCAACAGCCATATCTACTTGCTTTTCTCCATTTTGTCCTTTTAAGTATTTTTCAAATAAATATTCTATTCCTGTTTTGCCTATTATATCGTCTTTATTATATGTATCTTTTCTGTCTTTATATTCATCTTCACTTATTTTTCCAGTATACCCCAAAATATGTGCTGCTAAAGAACCATTTGCATATGTTCTTGCAGTTTTGTCTGTTACCGTAATTCCTGGAAATTCAGCATTTCTTTCATTTATTTGTGCAACTATTTCTTCATTAACATCTTCTGCAATGATAATTGATTTTGTTGTACTATATCCTGTTGTTGTTATTTTATATCTTAAAGATATTATTTTTCTTGCTTCATTTGCATCATCTGTTTTTATTCCATATTTATCTTTAAATTTATTAAATGCTTCTTCTGCAGTTGCATCTTGATTTATCTTATATTTAGTTTTCCATTTTGATAATTCATCATTTTCTATTGTGAATTCAAATGGATTAATTTTTATTGGAAAACTATCTGCAATTGTTATTTGATATTGATTTAATAAATCAACTACATTTAATAATGCTTTATTAAGTTCATCATTTCCTATATTTGTTTTATATATTTCTATATTATATGATGTTCTAACACCTGCAAGTTCATTTCCTGTTCTATCTACTATTGATCCTCTTGCAGAATTTATCGTACTAACTCTTGATAATCTTGTATTTGATTGTTCTCTATATGCATCTCCATTAATAATTTGAAGGTTAAATAATTGAGCTATTAATATTATTCCTATTATATAAACAATTATTGTTATAATATTAAATCTAAAGTTTTTTTGTTGATTTCCTACTTCTCTTTCCCATGATGTGTCTGTGTCAAAACTTATTCTGTTGTTCAATTCTTCACCTTCTCCCACATTAAAAATATCTTGTTAAAATTTTATCTCCCTTTATTTCATCTTCAATTTCATATCCTGTAAGTTTCATTAATGGATATAATATAATTATTATTAAAACATTATAAATAATTTCGACAAATAGAATTCTTAAAAACTCTATTGTTTCAATATTTATACCTAAAATTAAATATCTTAATATATATAACGCAATTTCATAAATTGCTGTACTAACAATTCCCATTAGAATAATCGTCATTCTACTATCTTTTGAAAAGTTTTTATCAAAAATTCCACCTAGTAGTCCTATTAATGCTAAACAAACAGATGTAATTCCAATTCTTTTTCCTATCCAAACATCAAGGAATATTCCATATATAATTCCATATGATATTCCAAAACTTCTTCCCATATATAGTCCAATATATAACATAAGAATTATGAATATATTTGGTTTTACACCTGCAATTGTAAAATGATTAAAAAATATAGTTTGTAGCAAAAATGTTAATATGAATATTGCGATTAATGAAACATGTATTACTAATTTTTTCATAAATACCCTTTCTATTGATTTGTTATAACTAAAACTGTTTCTAATTTTTCAAAATCAACAGCTGTTTCAATTATGGCTGAAGTATCTGTTTTATTTGTACCTGCTGTAACTTTTTTTACTTTTCCAACATGAATTCCTTTTATATATATTCCTCCAAGTCCAGATGTTTCAATACTATCTCCTTGAATTATATTTGCTCCTGTTGATATATTTACTCCTTTTAATGTACTACTATTTTCAATTGTACCTTTACATATGATACTGTCTCTTGTAGTACTTGTTAAACAACTTGTTGCACTTGCACTATCAACTATTGTTTGAATTTTAGCTGTATTTTCTGATACTGATTCAACATATCCTACTAAACCTTCATCTGCAATTACTGTCATTTTTTCTTTTATTCCGCTTTTGCTTCCAACATTTATTACTATTGTTTTTGAATAATTGCTTATATCTCTTGATATTATTGTTCCTGGTACTGTTGTAAATTTAGCATATTTTTCTGCCAAATTTAATTGTTGTTTTAATTGTTCATTTTCATTTTTCATTATTTCAAATTCTCTTAATGTTTGCTCTAATTCACTATTTTTTTCTTTTAATTGCTCATTCTCACTTTTTAAATCATTTATATTTTCAAAAAATTTGTTATTGTTATTTAATTTGTTTTTTAAATATGTTAATCCATTTTCTATTGGAACAACTACTGTATTTGCAATATTTTCAATTATACTAACATGTCCTGAATTTGTGTTTGTAAATATTACCAATAAAATTAATATTATTATAGTGATTATAACACCTATAACTCCACTTTTTTTATCTCTTTCCATTTACTATCTTCTCTTTCTTGAATTTTTTAACACAGTTTTTAATTTTTCTAAATCTTGTAGTGTTTTTTCTGTTCCTAACACAACACTATCTAGTGGATCTTCTGCAATATAAACAGGCATACCTGTCTCAAGACTTATTAATTTATCTAAGTTTTGAATTAGTCCACCTCCACCAGCAAGAACAATTCCTTTTTCCATGATGTCTGAAGCTAATTCTGGTGGTGTTTTTTCTAATGTAATTTTTACAACTTCAACTATTTGATTTATTGATTCTTTAATTGCTTCTTCAACTTGTGATGATGATATTTCTATTGTTCTTGGAAGTCCATCTGTTAAATCTCTTCCTTTAACTTCCATAGACATTTCTGTCATTAGTGGCATTGCACATCCTAATTGTTTCTTTATTTGTTCAGCAGTAACATCTCCTATTGCTAAATTTAGTTCTCTTTTTACATAATTTTTTATATCTTCGTCAAGTTCATCTCCTGCAACTCTAAGTGAATTACTTAGAACTACTCCTCCTAAAGATATTACAGCTACTTCTGTTGTTCCGCCACCAATATCTACTATAATATTACCACTTGGTTCTTCTATCTCTATTCCTGCCCCAATTGCTGCTGCCATTGGCTCTTCTATTAAATATACTTCTCTTGCACCTGCATGTATTATTGTTTCTTCTACTGCTCTTTCTTCTACTTCTGTAATTCCTGATGGAACTCCTACAATTACTCTTGGTCTTACAGCATTATATCTTTTACATACTCTTTCAAGTATGTTTTTTAATAACATTTTTGTTGCAGTAAAATCAGCAATTACACCATCTTTTAATGGTCTTATTGCACTAATTTCTCTTGGTGTTCTTCCTATCATTTCTTTTGCTTCAAAACCTGTTGCTAATATTTTTCCTGTTTTGTTTTCTATTGCTATTACTGCTGGTTCTCTTAATACTATTCCTTTTCCTTTTATTGTTACTAATATATTTGCTGTTCCTAAATCAATACCTATATCTTTAGATTTGAATGACAAAAAATTCATAAATCTTCGTTCCTTTCTCTTTCTAGCCTTTGTGAAAAGATACTCACATAATTAGTTTTTCCTATTACAATATGATCTGCTAATTTTATTCCTAAAATTTTTGCAGCTTTTTCTACTTTTTCTGTGTATTCTATGTCAGCACTACTTGGTAGTGGATTTCCACTGGGATGATTATGTAC